>NZ_JBEXKU010000106.1:0-21610 GCF_040609575.1 Streptomyces sp. NPDC004647
CCCCGCCCCACGCCACCCCCTCCCCCCCCCTCCCCGCTCCTCACCATGTCCCCCCCCACACCCCCCGGGGGGGGGGGGGCCCGTACGGGCCCCGCCCCCTCGGTGCATACGGAACCGCCGCACGGCACCACCGCCTCGAACTGCCATCCTGAACTGCCGCCCCCAACTGCCTTCCCGAACTCACGTACGAAACTGCCGTATGGGCCGGCTACTTCACCGCGCCCGCCATCACGCCCGAGACGAACTGCCGCTGGAAGGCGAAGAACACGGCGAGCGGTATCACCATCGAGACGAAGGCACCGGGCGCCAGCACATCGATGTTGCTGCCGAACTGCCGCACTTGCTGCTGCAGGGCGACCGTGACCGGCGGGGAGCCGCTGTCCGCGAAGATCAGCGCCACCAGCATGTCGTTCCAGACCCACAGGAACTGGAAAATGCCCAGCGAAGCGATCGCGGGACCGCCGAGCGGCATCACGACCCGGGTGAACAGCCGGACCTCGCCCGCCCCGTCCAGCCGCGCCGCTTCCAGGAGCTCGCGCGGGATCTCGGCGAAGAAGTTGCGCAGCAGGAAGATGGCGAACGGGAGCCCGAAGGCGGTGTGGAAGATGACCACGCCGACCGTCGTCTCGAAGATCCCCACGGTGTTGAAGAGCTTGGAGACGGGGATCAGCGCCACCTGCACGGGCACCACCAGCAGCCCGACCACGACCAGGAACAACCAGTCGCGGCCGGGGAAGTCCAGCCAGGCGAAGGCGTATCCGGCCAGCGAGCCGATGACGACGACCAGCAGGGTGGACGGGACCGTGATCACCACGGTGGACAGCAGCGACTCGGTGATCACCGCATTGCCCAGCAGATCGGCGTAATTGTCGGTGGTGAGCTGAGCGGGGGCGGTGAAGACCTCCCACCAGCCGGAGGTGGCGATGTCGGTCGAGTCGCGCAGCGAGGAGATGAGCAGGCCCAGCGTCGGCATCAGCCAGAACAGGGCGACCAGGATCAGGAAGAACTGCACCAGTCCGCCGCCGGCCCGGGCCGCGAGCCGCGAGGCCGGTGAGCGCTCGGCCCTCTCCGCCACCCCGGCCCCGGGCTTGCGTACGGGCACCGCGTCCGTCGACGTCGAAGCAGTCATCGGCGGCGCTCCCTTCGTATCCGCCGCATGTTGAAGATCATGACGGGCACCACGAACAGCAGCAGGAGTACGGCGATGGCGCTGCCGACGCCCTGGTCCGCGGCCCCTCCGAAGGAGGACAGGAACAGCTGCAGGGCCAGCACGTTCGCATCGGACTGGGTCGGTCCCGGTGCGAGGATGAAGACCAGGTCGAAGATCTTCAGCACATTGATCATCAGGGTGACGAGCACGACCGCCAGTACCGGCGCGAGCAGCGGCACCGTGATCTTCCGGAAGACCTGCCACTCGTTGGCGCCGTCGACCCGCGCCGCCTCCAGCAGCTCGCGCGGTACGCCCGCCAGGCCTGCCGCGATCAGCACCATCGCGAAGCCCGCCCACATCCAGACGTAACTGCCGATGATGGCGGGGGTGACCAGGGACGGGCCGAGCCAGTCCACGCCGTTGTACTGCTCCTCGAAGTTCGAGGCGGGCAGCCGTAGTTCGGCTCCCTCGGCCTTGTCGGCGGGCAGCGCGTACGTACCGTCCTCGCCGGCCTCGGTAGTGGCGACCACCTTGCCGTCCTTGACGGCCTCGACCTCGATCCCGGCGAGAGCCTTCTCGCCGGAGTCGATCACCCCGGGTTCACCGCCGCCGCCCTTGGTGAAGTCCAGCCACACCGTGCCTGTGATCTTTCCGTCGGCGGGTTCGGCGGCCTTCGCTCCTGCCGCGTCCTCGGGCATGGTCCCGGCTTTGACCCCGACAAGCGGCAGCATCGTCCGCTCCCCGGGCCGTACGGCCGACTTGGTGGTGAACGCGCCGCCGCCGGACGCGGCGAGACCGGATGTGGGAAGCGGATGCGCGCCCGGATAGGCGGACGCCTTGGCGAAGGTGTCGTGCACTCCCACCCACACCGCGTTGGCCACCCCGCGGTCCGGGTCCTGCTCGTACACCAGCCGGAAGATGATCCCGGCCGCGAGCATCGAGATCGCCATCGGCATGAAGACGATCAGTTTGAAGGCGGTGCCCCAGCGGACCCGTTCGGTGAGCACCGCATAGATCAGACCGAGCGCGGTCGAGACGGCGGGGGCGACGACCACCCAGATGAGGTTGTTCCTGACGGCGGTGAGGATGCCGGCGTCGGAGAAGATCTCGACGAAGTTGTCCAGCCCGACGAAGCCGGAGCCGGAGGCGTCGAAGAGACTGCGGTACGCGGAGTACGCGATCGGGTAGACCAGCAGCGCGCCGAGCAGTACCAGCGCGGGCAGCAGGAATAACCCCGCCATCCGGGGCCGGGTGCCCAGCACACTCTTTCCGTTGCCGCCGCGGGGACGGGCGGGGGGCGGCGTGCCGGGTGCGGCCGGGCCCCCCGCGGTCGCTGTCGCCATGTCGATGACGACCCGTCAGTTCTCGTATGCCTTGGCCGCGTCGGCCTCCAGAGCCCGCTGGGCGCCCGACACGTCCTTCGGGTCCTTCAGGAAGTCCTGGAGCCCCTTCCACTCGCCCTCGCCCTTCGTACCGCCGAAGGCCGCGGGCGCCTGGTCCGACATGTCGAAGCGGAAGTCGTCGCCCGCCTCGATGAGCGCCTTGGCGATGTCGCGCTGGACATCGTTCGGGTACGCCTTGAGGTCGAGTTCCTTGTTCGGCGAGATGAAGCCGCCCGCCTTCGCCCAGAGCTCGGCGGCGTCGGTGGAGGCGAGGAAGGTGAGCAGCGCCTGTGCGCCCTTGCCGCCCTTGAGCGCCACGGCCGCGTCGCCGCCGCTGACCACCGGCGACTGATCGCCCACCGCCGGGAACGGGAAGACCTTGGCGTCCGTACCGATCTTCGCCTTGGTGTCGGTGGCGATGTTGACGGAGACGAAGTCGCCCTCGAAGACCATGGCGGCCTCCGGGGTGTCACCGCCCGCGAAGGTCTGGGTGACGGACTTGGGGAACTCGGTCTGCAGCGCGCCGCTCTGGCCGCCCGCGATCAGTGTCTTGTCGCCGAAGAGCTCACCCAGCGTCTCCAGCGCCCGCTTCACGGACGGGTCGGTCCACTTGATCTCGTGCTTGGCCAGCTGGTCGTACTTCTCGGGTCCCGCCTGGGAGAGATAGACGTTCTCGAACCAGTCGGTGAGGGTCCAGCCGTCCGCGCCGCCGATGGAGACCGGCGGGACACCGGAGGCCGAGATCGTCTGGCTGGTGTCCAGGAACTCCTGCCAGGTCTTGGGCTCGGAGGCGCCCGCGTTCTCGTACGCCGCGCTGTTGTACCAGACCAGGGACTTGTTGGCGGCCTTGAAGTAGACGCCGTACTGCTTGCCCTTGTGTGCGCCGAGGTCCTGCCAGCCCTGGGAGAAGTTCTTGGTGAGCTGAGCCGTGACCTCGCTGCCCGCGGGCTTGAGCCAGCCCTTGTCGGCGAACTGCTTGACCACGCCGACCTGCGGCAGCATCGCGACGTCCGGTGGCTCGCCGCCCTCGATCTTCGTGCCGAGGAAGGTGGAGATGCTGTCACCGGTCGGTACGAAGGAGACCTGGGCACCGGTGCGCTTCTCGAACTCGTCGAGCACCGCGGTGAAGTTCTTCTGCTCGGCGCCGGTCCAGACGGCTGCGACCTGGAGCTTCTGCCCGTCCAGTGTGGGCAGCTCGACGGTGGGGGCGCTGTCCTGGCTTCCGCCGCCGTCCGCGGAGCTGTCCTTGCCGTCGTCGTCGCCGCAGCCCGCGGCGGTGAGCGCGAGTGCGCTCGCGGCGATGACCGCCAGTGCGGCCCGAGTCCTCCGGGTGGTCCGTGGTGTGGCGAGAGTTGTGCGCATACCTGCCCCGTCTCCCGTGGGCGGACCCCGCAGCCGGCCGCGCCGCACGTGCTCCGTATGTCCCGTGCGACAGTCCTACGCCCGGAACATGAGCAGCCGCAATACCGCCATCGACGCGAACTCGACGATCGTGACCGGGCTGTGATCCGGCGTCGGGCGCAGCCGTTCCTCCGGCCGGTCCGGGCGGTGGCTGCGGTGCCTGCCCGCACCGGATCCCCGGCGGGCGGGCCGTCCCGGTTCGCGCATCGCAGTTGTCGGAGTCGGAGCATTCGTGAGGATCGCCGGATCCGGCCCGGGAGGGCGAAGCCCTCGGACCCAGCGGGCGGTGCAGCGCTCCGGAGGCTCGGGACCGGCCCGCTCCCGCCACCGAGCGCGCAGGGTGCGGCTCCGGTGGCAGGCAGGCCGGCGGCGTACGCGTCAGAGCAGGGGCGGAGCCGCGGGCGCCTGGGCGGACTGGGCGGCGCGTTGCAGTGCGCTGGCCAGGAGAGCCAGGTCCGTAGGGCCGTTGCCGAGTTCCCGTACGGGGCGGCGGGCCGGCGGGTCGCCCATCCGCTCCCAGTCCAGCGGTACCACTGTCGGCCGCAGAGTCGCCGTCCGCGGGATACGGCCCGTCACCCGGCCCGCCTGGAACGGCGTCGTCGAGCCGTCCCTGCGGAGCAACCGTCCGCGCCCCGCAGAGGCCTCGCCCGCATCCGGACCGTCCGCCCGCGCGGGCAGTATGTCCAGGGCGATCCGCAGGTCCGCCCGCTCGGCCGCCGCCGTCTCCGCCGTACGGTCGGGGCGGCCGGTCGCCGCTATCAGATGGACACCGAGCCGCTCGCCGTCCCGGGCCACCGCCTCCAGCGCGCGCACCACGGAACCGGCCGCGGGCCGCCCCGGGCTGCCCAGGGCCGGAGCCACCAGCGCGTCGAAGTCGTCGACGAGCACCACCAGACGCGGCAGTTGCGCCGAGCCTCCCGTACCGGCCGGCGGCGGTCCGTCGCCCGTCGAGCGGCCGCCGCTCCGGGCGCGCAGCTTCAGCGTCACGCTGGACGTGGACTCCACGTCCCCCTGGCGGTCGGTGGCCGGAGACTCGCCCGAGCGCCGCGGCGAGACCAGCCGGGCAGCCACGGTCCGCTGTTCGTGCCAGGCGACGAAGTCGAGCCCGCCGAGCAGCTCCGCCCGGCGCTTCAGCTCCGTGCTCAGCGCCTGGGCGAACTCCCGCATACGGACCGGGTCGGAGGCCGCCAGATACGTCGAGACATGCGGCAGCTCCGTACACACCCGCAGCCCCTCGCCGCGCTCCGCGCCGCCCCCGTCGACCAGGGCGAGCGACACCCGGTCGGGGCGGTCCGCGGCGGCCAGGGAAGCGGCGAGCGAGCGCAGCAGCTCCGTCTTGCCCGTGCCGGGCCCGCCCTCGATGAGCAGATGCGGGCCTTCGGCAGCCGGGTCGACCGCCAGGGGGCCGTGCGGGCCCGTACCGAGGACCGCGCTGATCCGGCCGCCCTCGGCCTGGCCCGCGTCCGCCGCCGCGGCCCAACGGGCCGTCAGCGAGGCCGGGGTGGCCCGTGCGAGCCCCAACTCGTCCAGCAGCCGGGACGTACGCGGCAGCGGGATGGCCGCCCGCCGGGAGAAGCCGGCGCTCACGTCCGCCGGGCGCAGAGGTGCCAGCGCGCGTGCGAAGCGCTCGGCCCAGGCGGCGGACACCGCGTCCACGGTCGCCATCACGCCGTTGTTCACCGGCCCGGCCGGGCCCAGCGGCATCACGCGGAGCGCCGTGGCGACATCGCCGCTGAGCAGAGCGGCGGCCCCGCACTCCGAGAAGGGCGGCGACGCGGTGCGCGCGACCTCCAGGGTCGCGGAGAGCGGCGAGGCGGGGGAGGCCGCCGGCGTCTCGGCCAGACAGAGGAGGTGGATACCGGCGGCCGGCCCGCCCGCCGCGAGCCGCGCGGTCGTCCCGCGCAGCGCGGCCGAGCCGGGGTCTCCGTCGACGATCACCACGGTGTACGGGCCCTCGTACCGCTGCGCCGCGGCGGCGACCGCCGCGCGGTCCGCGGTGACCCAGCCGGTCCCCAACGGCCCGTCGTCCAGCCGCCGCACGAGTTCCGCGGTACGGGCCGTGGCCTGGTCCCGGTCGTACGCCAGCAGCAGTCGGCAGTCCTGGCCGTGGGCGGGCCGCAGCTGCGGCAGCCAGCCCAGCCAGGACCACTCGGCCAGCCGCTCCGAGGCGTCGCGCGCGCGGTCCGCGCTGATCAGGACGATCTCGAGGTCGGTGGGGGAGTGCAGCGCGGCCAGTTGGGCCACGACCGAACGCGTGAGTCCGGAGAGCCGCGCCCGCGGTCCGGCCAGCCCGAGCGAGCCGACCTGGCGCAGGCCGGCGGTGACGGGGACGGAAGGAGAACCGGGCCGGTCCGCGGTGCCCAGCCGGACGACCAGTGCCTCCGCGTGCCCGGGACGGCGCTCCCAGAGCCGGGGGCCGGGGCCGAGCGCGGTCAGCAGTACGTCGGCGGGGTCGGGCCACCGCTCCTGCCCGGCCGTCTCGTGGGCAGGGGGCTCGGGCTGCGCGCCGGGTGAGGTCTGCGGGGCGGCCTCATAGACGACTCGCGCCTCCTCCCGGCCCCCGGCCAGCCGCCGGGCCCAGGCCCCTATCCCGCGGGCCCGCCGCGGGCTACGGGGGCCGGGCTCCACGGGGGCAGGGTGCGGGGCGGCTTGCCACGGGACCATCAGATCCGGATGTCCCAAGTGCGTGTCCTCCGCGTGGCCGTGGCCGTGGGCGTGGCTGTGGCCGTCGCCGGGCCCCTGCGCGCGTGCCGGTCCGTGATCCGCCGCGGATCCGCTGTCCTGCGGAGGGGACTGGTCGTCGCCGATGGCCCATCGCGGTCGCGGAGGTTCCGTATGAGGGGCGGGCGGCCGCTGCGGATCGCGGGCCCCCGGGTCGCTTCCGGCCGTCACGCCCGGCGGGTTGCTGCCGCTCGCCCACTGCGAGGGAACCGGTCCCGGGCGGTCGTCCCGGGTGGTCCGCGCGGTGGGGCTCGGGTCGGGTTCCGTACGGGGGGCGGGCGGCAGCAACCCACCGGCGCCCGTCCCGCTGCCGGCCGTGACCGGACTGCCGGGCCCGAAGGGCGAATCCGTGCTGGGCGGGACGGGAAGCGGCGGCGCGGGGGGCACTGCCGTACCGGGGGTGCTGGGCGGTCCGGCGGGGCGCGGCGGAGTGCCCGGGGCGCCGGTGTGTGCATCCGCGTCCGCCGGGCCCGCGGCCCGTGGGTCACGGGGGTCCGCAGTGCCGCCGGCCCGGGACCCGCCGGGCTCACCGGGTGCCGGTCCGGCGGTGGTGCCGCCGGGCCAGGAGGCGTGGGCTGTGGCAGCTGCTGTGCCCTCGGCGCCCTCGGCGCCCGCGCGCGTGCTGCCCTCGGCCGCCCGTGCGGCGGGTACGTGTGGCGTATCGCCGGGCCCGGCGAGGCCCCGGTCGGTGAGCGGTCCTGTGACATGGCCGGTCGCCGAGGCGGGGACCCCGGCCGCGCCGCCGGCCGGAGGCACCGGCGAGACCGGGGAGGACGGGGAGGCCGGGGAGCCGGGGGAAGCCGGGGAAGAGTCCGGAGAGCCCGGAGAGAACAGAGCGACCCGGAAGTGGCCTTCGCCGTCGGGGACGACCGGCAGCGCGTCCCGCAGCGGCGCCCCGCGCCCCCCCGCGGCCGGGCCGGGCGGGGAGCCCGGATCCACCAGCCGCAGCGCCGACTCGCCCAGACGGATCAACGCACCCGGACGGAGTGCCGCGGGACGGCTGTCCAGAGGGGCGCCGTCCAGGGCGGTGCCGTTCGTGGAGCCCAGATCGGCGACCGTGACCCCACCGTCCTCGGCGACCGTCACCGCGCAGTGCAGCCGCGAGACGTCCGGGTCGTCGAGCGGCACGTCCGCGTCGGCGGAGCGGCCTATACGGATCTGGCCGCCGTGCAGCAGATGGACGCCGCCCGCGTCCGGTCCGGCGACCACATGCAGCTGCGCCGAGGCGTCAGACGGCGCCTCCAGGGGCACACCGGGGTGCCGGCCGGGCTCGGCCGGCGCGTGCAGGGACAGCACCGCGCCGTCCGTCAGCGGCGGCTCGCCCAGGGCACAGCGCTGCGCGTCCAGCCGCTCGGTGCCCGCGTACAGCACAACCGTGCCGGAGGATCCGGGTGCGGCGGGCTCGGCCGCGGAGGAACCCGGGATCCCGGTGGACCCCGACGACGCGGCGACGGCGGCCGCGAGCCCGCTCGCGACCGCGGCGAGCGCGGTCCCGGCCGGCGCCGTGACGAGTACGTCACAGGCTCGCGCGGCACGGCCGCCGCGCGGCCCGAGGACGGTCAGCCGGATCTGCATCGCCGTCAACGGTCCCTTCTGCCCGATGAGCGCGACCGGGGTGCCCTGCATTCCCCGCCCGCGCACGGGCACCTCGGCACGTACAGGTCACCACGTCGCGCGGAGCCCCCGCACCCCACCGCTTCCGTGCGGGGTCATCTTCGCACCTGCCACTGACAGTTCGCCGGAGACCGCCGATTTTCGATCTTGATTGGCCGGGCAGCGGCGCAAAAGTGCCTGCTGAGGACGGACTCCGCGGACCGATTCGTTCATTCGGGGGTTCCGGCCGCACTCGGACTGCCCCGCCGCCGCAACCATCTGTCCGGAATGGACGTCTTCCTGGCAAGCCCTGCGGCCGCGACCGGTCGGCAGCCCGTAAGGCCCTTCCTATCGGCACTACAGTGGGTCGGACGGGCCGGTGACCTTCCCGGCGGCCCCAGGAACATGGACCACGATCAGGGAGCGCATGACGTGCGGCCGGTAGGCAGTAAGTACCTGCTCGAGGAGCCGCTCGGACGCGGAGCCACGGGCACCGTCTGGCGAGCCAGCCAGCGTGAGGCGGCAGGCGCCGAGGCAGCTGTGCCGGGCCGGCCGGGCGAGACCGTTGCGATCAAGGTCCTCAAGGAGGAGCTGGCCAGCGACCCGGACATCGTGATGCGCTTTCTGCGCGAGCGGTCCGTGCTGCTGCGGCTCACCCACCACAACATCGTGCGGACCCGCGACCTCGTCGTCGAGGGAGATCTGCTCGCCCTCGTCATGGACCTGGTCGACGGCCCCGATCTGCACCGCTATCTGCGCGAGAACGGCCCGTTCACGCCCGTCGCGGCCGCGCTGCTCACCGCGCAGATCGCCGACGCCCTCGCCGCCAGTCACGCGGACGGCGTCGTCCACCGTGACCTCAAGCCGGCGAACGTGCTGCTCGCCGGCGCTGAAGGCAGCATGCAGCCGATGCTGACCGACTTCGGCATCGCCCGGCTGGCGGACTCCCCGGGCCTGACCCGTACGCAGGAGTTCGTCGGCACGCCCGCGTACGTCGCGCCCGAGTCCGCCGAGGGCCGTCCGCAGACCTCCGCCGTCGACATCTACGGCGCGGGCATCCTGCTGTACGAGCTGGTCACCGGCCGGCCGCCGTTCGCCGGTGCCACCGCGCTCGAGGTGCTGCACCGGCACCTCAGCGAGGAGCCGCGGCGCCCCACCACCGTCCCCGAACCGCTGTGGACGGCGATAGAGCGCTGCCTGCGCAAGAACCCGGACGAGCGCCCGAGCGCCGAGAACCTCGCCCGTGCCCTGCGCGTCGTCGCGGACGGCGTAGGGGTGCACTCCACCCCGGCACAGGCCGAGGCGGCGCTCGGCGTCGCCGCGCTGCTCGCACCCGACCCTGCGCCCGCACCGGTGCCGGACGCCGGGTCCGGAGCCGCAGGCGACGCGGACCCGACGCAGGCGCTGCCGTACGGCGCGGGCTCGTACGACCCGAACGCCGCGACCAGCGTGATGCCGTCGACCGGCGCGAACGCCGACCCCACCCAGGCCATGGCGCACGGAAGCGGCCCGGGCGGCCCGAACGCCGACCCCACGCGCGCGATGCCGCCCGTACCCGACGGCGAGCACCCCTGGCAGAACCAGATGCGCGCGGCCCGCGACCGCAACGAAGCGACCCAGGTCCAGTACCTCGACCCGAACGAGGACCCGCTGCGCCGTCGCCCGCAGCGCCGCCCCGCGCCCCAGCAGCAGCCGTACGGGCAGCAGGGAGCCCCGCCGCCGGGCCCGTATGCCCCGCCGCCTCCGCAGCCCCAGCAGCAGCCGCGCCGCCGGCAGCCCGAGCCGCAGCCCCAGCGTTACGCCCCGCCGCCGCAGCCCCCGGCGCCCCGCCGGGAGCCGCGCCGTCGCAGCGGCAGCCCGATGCGGATCCCGGGACTGGGCTGCCTCAAGGGCTGCCTCTTCACCATCGTGATCTTCATCGTGGCCGCCTGGCTCATCTGGGAGCTCACACCGCTCCAGGACTGGGTCGCGGAAGGCAAGAGCTTCTGGGACGCGACGGCCGGCTGGATCAGCAATGTGAAGGACTGGATCTCCGAGGTCAGTGCATCGTCCGAATCCGGCAGCGGCTCGCAGTAGAACTCGCAGGAGAAGACGCGAGAAGAAGTCGCAAGCAGTAGAGGACACGAGCAGCAGAAAGCCGCAACACGCAGCCCAGTCTGGAGATTTGTCGACTCCTGGCGGGTGATTTCCTGCTCAGAAGTGGCGGTTGGCGTCATCCGGGGCACCCAACTCCCGGTACCCGCGTAGCTTTGTCGCCAACGCCAGCCCCGTCAGTCCCTGGGGCACGACACGTCGGAGCAGTCTTGGCACGGAAGATCGGCAGCCGGTACACCGCCCATCAAGTCCTGGGCCGGGGATCCGCCGGTACGGTGTGGCTCGGCGATGGGCCCGAAGGCCCCGTCGCCATCAAGCTCCTGCGCGAGGACCTCGCCTCCGACCAGGAGCTGGTCGGACGCTTCGTCCAGGAGCGCACAGCGCTCCTCAGCCTCGCCCACCCACGCGTCGTCGGCGTCCGCGACCTCGTCGTGGACGGCAACGACCTCGCGCTCGTCATGGACCTGGTCCGCGGCACGGATCTGCGTACCCGGCTCGAACGCGAGCGCCGCCTCGCCCCCGAAGCCGCCGTCGCGATCGCCGCGGACGTGGCCGACGGCCTCACCGCCGCGCACTCCGCGGGGATCGTGCACCGCGATGTGAAGCCGGAGAACGTCCTGCTGGACATGCAGGGGCCGCTCGGACCCGGCGGGGCGCACCCCGCCCTGCTGACCGACTTCGGCATCGCCCGGCTCGTCGACGCCCCCAGCCGCACCCGTGCGACGAAGATCATCGGTACGCCCGACTACCTCGCCCCGGAGATCGTCGAGGGCCTGCCGCCGCGCGCCTCCGTCGACATCTACGCCCTCGCCACCGTTCTGTACGAACTGCTCGCGGGCTTCACGCCGTTCGGCGGCGGCCACCCGGGGGCGATCCTCCGCCGCCATGTGACCGAGACGGTCGCCCCGCTGCCCGGCATCTCCGACGAGCTGTGGCAACTGCTCCTGCAATGCCTGGCCAAGTCCCCGGCCTCGCGGCTGCGCGCCGCGGAGATGGCGGGGCGGCTGCGGGAGTTGCTGCCCGACCTGGCCGGGATACCGCCGCTGGACGTGGACGAGCCCGGCACCGAGTCCGAGGAGCCGGACCCGGCGTACGACGAGCCGTCCTACCGGCCACCGGCCGCCCCCGGCTCACCGCGCCGCGGAGCGGTGCCACTCGTCCACGGCTCGGCACCGGACTCCAACCGCGAGACGCACACGAGCATGCGCGTGCCCAGCGCGGACGAGCTCGCGGGCGGCGCGCGGGGGACGGCCCGGGTGCCCAGGTCTCCGGGGGAGCGCCGCCCGGGTTCGGCCCGCCACCGGTCGACGTCGGAGGCCGTACGCCGCCGCCGGATCAAACTGGGCGCCGCGGCGGTGGCCGTCGTCGTGGCCGCGAGCGTCGGCGGCTGGCTCGCCGTGAGCGGTGACGAAGCCGACGCCAAACCGGGCGTGGAACGCACCGACAGCGCCCCACCCGCCCCCTGACCCACTCCTGTCCCGGACCGTGGCTCACTCCCGTCCCGGTGCCTGACTCACTGCTGTCCCGGACCGTGACTCACTCCCGTCCCGGTGCCCGGCCCACCCCGGTCCCCGGTTCCTGACCCGCTCCCGTCCGTACTGGCCCGGAGCCCACCCGACCCGTCCGACCCGTCCGACCGAGCCGTGCACCCCGGGACGGCGGCCCGCGACCTCCCGGCAGAGCGGCGTACATCCCCGGACCCGTTGTCGCGGCCGGTCATCGCTTGCGCCGGATACAGCGCGGCCGGACTACGCAGGACCGGGCATTGTGGTACAAGTCACCACGGCGAGGGTCCGCGCCCACAGCCGTTACGCTGGACCCGTGGCAGTCGTCGACGTATCCGAAGAGCTGAAGTCCCTCTCCTCGACCATGGGGTCGATCGAGGCCGTGCTGGACCTCGACAAGCTGAGGGCAGACATCGCCTCGCTCGAGGAGCAGGCGGCGGCCCCCTCCCTGTGGGACGACCCGGAGGCGGCGCAGAAGATCACCAGCAAGCTCTCCCACCTCCAGGCCGAGGTCCGCAAGGCGGAAGCACTGCGCGCCCGGATCGACGACCTGGACGTGCTGTTCGAGCTCGCCGAGAGCGAGGACGACGCGGACACCCTGGCCGAGGCCGAGGCGGAGCTGGTCTCCGTCCGCAAGGCGCTCGACGAGATGGAGGTGCGCACCCTGCTCTCGGGTGAGTACGACTCCCGTGAGGCCCTGGTGAACATCCGCGCCGAGGCGGGCGGCGTCGACGCCGCCGACTTCGCCGAGCAACTCCAGCGCATGTACCTGCGCTGGGCCGAGCGGCACGGCTACAAGACCGAGGTCTACGAGACCTCCTACGCGGAGGAGGCCGGCATCAAGTCGACCACCTTCGCCGTCCAGGTCCCGTACGCGTACGGCACCCTCTCCGTCGAGCAGGGCACCCACCGTCTCGTCCGTATCTCGCCGTTCGACAACCAGGGCCGCCGCCAGACCTCCTTCGCGGGCGTCGAGGTGCTCCCGGTCGTCGAGCAGACCGACCACATCGAGATCGACGAGTCCGAGTTGCGCATCGACGTCTACCGCTCCTCCGGCCCCGGCGGCCAGGGTGTCAACACCACCGACTCCGCGGTCCGGCTGACCCATATCCCCACCGGCATCGTCGTCTCCTGCCAGAACGAGCGCTCACAGATCCAGAACAAGGCGACCGCGATGAACGTCCTCCAGGCCAAGCTGCTCTCGCGGCGCCGCGAGGAGGAGCAGGCGAAGATGGACGCGCTCAAGGGTGACGGCGGCAACTCCTGGGGCAACCAGATGCGTTCGTACGTCCTGCACCCGTACCAGATGGTCAAGGATCTGCGTACCGAGTTCGAGGTCGGGAACCCGCAGGGCGTCCTCGACGGCGACATCGACGGCTTCCTGGAGTCGGGCATCCGCTGGCGCAAGCAGCAGCAGAAGTAGCGCACCGGAGCCCTTCACGGCCCTGTGACGGGCGGTTGAGCGGCGCCGCCGAGCGGGGCGCGGGGCACGATCGACACCGGGCGAAAACATACGAGGCAACTGCCGCTCCCCGCGTGGCGGTTGCCTTCTTCGTCACAGTCGCGTTCCTTTACCCAGGGCAAGTTACTGCACAGCGGACATAGCGTTCGCAATGGCCTTGACGCTGCTGTGAAAACTGGGAATGGTGAAGCGCGGCATGCCCATGACTGGGGCGCGTGTGGACGGTGGGGCGGGCGGTACGTGAAGTCCGCTGATCGATTTCCCTCATGCGACCGCTGCCCCGTACATGGCTGCTCCACTCACGAGAACAGCTACTGGGGGTAGCAGGCTAATGAAGAAGAAAATGCGGCTGCGGGTCGCGCGGATAGCCGCCGGCGCAGTGATCGCTGCCGGTGCGTCGCTGACCGCCGCCGGCGCCGCTTCGGCCGTCGGCGTCGACGTCGAGGTCGGCGGTATCGGTGTCAAGGCGAACGCCGACCAGAACGGTGTCGGTGCCGAGGTCGGCATCGGCGACGAGGACCCCACCGAGGAGCCGACGGACCTCCCCACCGAGATCCCCACGGACCTCCCCACGGAGGTCCCGACGGACGTTCCGACGGACCTCCCCACGGAGCCCACAGAGGACCCGACGGACCCCACGGACGAGCCCACCGAGCCCGGTGAGCCGACCGATGAGCCGTCGGACCCGGGCAACGGCAACGGCAATGGCGGCGGCAACGGCAACGGGGGTGGCAACGGCAACGGCGGCGGTGGTGACACCGGCAACAACCCGGGCCCGAACGCCGGTACCGGCACCGAGACCGGCACGGACACCGACAGCGTCGGCTCCAAGCCCGTCCAGCAGGGCGAGGCCAAGGAGGAACTGGCCGAGACCGGTGCTTCCGAGACCACGTTCCTGCTGATCGGCGCCGCGACCATGATCGCGGGCGGTATCGGCTTCCGCATGCTGCCGCGTCTCATGACCCGTGGCGGCGGTGGCGCCGCGGCGGCTTGATCGCTGCATAGCTCGTCATAGGGCCCCGGAACGCTGCCGCGTTCCGGGGCCCTATACGTATGTATACGGTCCGGCCTCAGCGGCCGGAGCGCCCGGACATGGCTCCTCGTACCGGGAGTGAGCGGGCGGAAGGGGTAGCGGGGCTGAGCGGGGGACGAAGGCTAGGCGGCCTGATTGGCCAGCACAGGGGCCAGGACGGCCACCGCGATCAGCGTCAGCACCAGCGCGAGCAGGGCCGCCGGGGACAGCCCCGCGAAGGGGCCCTCCTGCTCCATCCGCTCCCTGCTGGCCCGGCAGACCGGGCAGCGTCCCTCATTCACCGGGCCCGCGCAGTTGGCGCACACCAGACGGTCGCATGTCATGCGATCTCCTCCTCACTGTGGCCAACGCACCGGGAAGCCCTTCGGTTCCCCACTACCACTGTGCCAGGTCCCGCACGATTCGGCGCGCCCCGCGGGATTCCATAGCTCCTACGGGGCGGGGTCCGGAAGGCAATGCGCGGTTTGTACCTGATAGTGCCGTGAATAAACGCTCATCCCCCACCGGCAACTGCGCGGCCGTCCCGGTTCGCGTATGGTCACGCTCACCGACGGGAGCCGCCGCACGGCATCCCGTGCCCCTACACAGGTCGACCGTGGTGCATCCGTGATCCGATTCGACAACGTCTCCAAGACCTATCCCAAGCAGACCCGCCCTGCCCTCCGGGATGTCTCGCTCGAGATCGAGAAGGGCGAGTTCGTCTTCCTCGTCGGCTCCTCGGGCTCCGGCAAGTCCACCTTCCTGCGGCTGCTGCTGCGCGAGGAGCGGGCCAGCCATGGCGCGGTGCATGTGCTGGGCAAGGACCTCGCCCGGCTCTCCAACTGGAAGGTGCCGCAGATGCGCCGCCAGTTGGGCTGCGTTTTCCAGGACTTCCGGCTGCTCCCCAACAAAACGGTGGGCGAGAACGTCGCCTTCGCGCTCGAAGTCATCGGCAAGCCGCGCGGCCAGATCCGCAAGACCGTCCCCGAGGTCCTCGATCTCGTCGGACTGGGCGGCAAGGACGACCGCATGCCGGGCGAGCTGTCCGGCGGTGAGCAGCAGCGTGTGGCCATCGCGCGGGCGTTCGTCAACCGCCCCATGGTGCTGATCGCGGACGAGCCGACCGGCAACCTCGACCCGCAGACCTCGGTGGGCATCATGAAGCTGCTGGACCGGATCAACCGGACCGGCACCACCGTCGTCATGGCCACGCACGATCAGCAGATCGTCGACCAGATGCGCAAGCGCGTCATAGAACTCGAGAAGGGCCGACTGGTACGCGACCAGTCGCGCGGTGTCTACGGCTACCAGCACTGATCCCCACCCTCCGTAGTCGCGCCGGCACTTTTTGAAAGGACATCATGCGCGCCCAGTTCGTCCTGTCGGAGATCAGCGTCGGTCTCCGTCGCAATCTCACGATGACCATCGCGGTCATCGTCTCCGTCGCCCTCTCGCTCGCCCTCTTCGGCGGATCCCTGCTGATGCGGGACCAGGTGAGCACGATGAAGGGCTTCTGGTACGACAAGGTCAACGTCTCGGTCTTCCTCTGCAACAAGAACGACGCGGAGAGTGATCCCAACTGCGCCAAGGGCGCCGTCACCGAGGATCAGAAGCAGGAGATCCGCAGCGATCTCGGCAAGATGCCGATCGTCGAGAAGGTGCAGTTCGAGACCGCCGACGCGGCGTACAAGCACTACAAGGAGCAGTTCGGCGACTCGCCGCTCGCCGACTCGCTGACGCCGGACCAGATGCAGGAGTCCTACCGGATCAAGCTGAAGGATCCGGAGAAGTACCAGGTGATCTCCAGCGCCTTCTCCAGCCGGCCGGGTGTCCAGGAGGTCCAGGACCAGAAGGGCTTGCTGGAGAATCTCTTCAACCTGCTCAACGGCATGAACTACGCGGCGCTGGGCGTGATGGCGCTGATGCTGGTCGTTGCGCTGATGCTGATCGTCAATACGGTCCGGGTCTCGGCGTTCAGCCGACGACGCGAGACCGGCATCATGCGGCTGGTCGGTGCATCCAGTTTCTATATCCAGATGCCGTTCATCATGGAGGCGGCGTTCGCCGGGCTGCTGGGTGCGATCGGCGCCTGCGGCATGCTGCTGATCGGCCGTTACTTCTTGATCGACCATGGGCTGGCGCTGTCCGAGAAGCTGAATCTGATCAACTTCATCGGCTGGGACGCGGTGCTGGCGAAGCTGCCGTTGGTGCTCGCCATCGGGCTGCTGATGCCGGCGCTGGCTGCTTTCTTCGCGTTGCGCAAGTACCTGAAGGTGTGACGCATACCCAAGGCGCCGTACGGTCAACCCGCCGTGCGGCGCCTTTGTGTGTCCTAGACTCACCCGCATGTCGGGCTCGTCGATGTTCGCTCCGCTTCGCTCCGTCTCGGCTCTGACCGGGCGCGCGCAAGCCGGGCCCCTGCCTCGCAGCGTCCGCCGCGGGGCTGCCCTGACATTGGTCTTCGCGACCGTCCTCGCGACCGGCGCCGCCACCGGGCTCCTGGTTGAGCCCGGGCGCAACGCGGCCCGCCTGCCCGCCCGTTCGGTGTCCGGCACTGCCGACCGCGCCGCGGTCGCCAGGGCCGCCGCCCGGGCGATGGCCGAGGGCAAGTCGGGCTCCGAGGCGGCGGAAGAGGTGGTGAGCCGCAGCGGCGACCGCTGGAGCGCCGTCTACAGCGCCCATGAGTACAAGGGTGTCCAGCAGGCCCTGGACGGCGAGTACGTCGGCGTCGGGCTGTGGGTGCGCAGCGGCCCCGCCGGCCGGATCGAGGCGGCCCGGGTGCAGCACGGCAGCCCCGCCGACCTGGCGGGCATCGCGAGCGGCGACCGGCTCCGTACGATCGACGGCGAGCCGATAACCGGGCAGCCCGTCACCGAGGTCGTCTCCCGGCTGCGCGGCCACGAGAGCGACACGTCCGCCGCGGCCGCGGGCACGCCCGTCGTCCTCGGTCTCGAGCGCGGCGGGCGCACCTGGCAGGAGACCCTGCACCGCACCCGGCTGGCCACCGAGGCCGTCACCGCCGACCGGTCCGCCGCTTCCGGCACGACCCGGATCAAGGTCGAGTCCTTCACCAGGGGCGCGGGTGACCAGGTGCGCCGCGCGGTGCGCGAGGCACCGGCGAACGACGGCATCCTGCTGGACCTGCGCGGGAACTCCGGCGGCCTGGTCTCCGAGGCCGTGACCGTCGCCTCCGCCTTTCTCCACGGCGGTCTGGTGGCCACGTACGGCGTACAGGGCGAGCAGCGGGCCCTGTACGCGCAGCGGGGCGGCGACACCGGCAGTCCGCTCGTCGTGCTGGTCGACGGCGGCACGATGAGCGCCGCCGAGCTGCTGACCGGAGCGCTGCAGGACCGCGGCCGGGCGGTGGTCGTCGGCTCGCGCACTTTCGGCAAGGGCGCGGTGCAGATGCCCAGCGAGCTGCCGGACGGCTCGGTCGCCGAGCTCACTGTGGGCCACTACCGGACCCCGGCCGGGCGCAGCGTGGACGGCCGGGGCATCACCCCCGATCTCACTGTGCGCAGCGGGGCGGTCGAGCGGGCCCGCACAGTATTGAGTGGCCTCGGGGGCGGGGCGTAGTGCGAGAATGGCCTCGCTATGGCTAAAGAGACGGGTCGCAAACTGATCGCGCAGAACAAGAAGGCGCGGCACGACTACAACATCCTCGACACCTACGAGTGCGGGCTGGTGCTGACGGGCACCGAGGTGAAGTCGCTGCGGCAGGGGCGGGCCTCCCTGGTCGACGGCTTCGCGCAGCTGGACGGCGGCGAGGCGTGGCTGCACAACGTCCACATCCCCGAGTACACCCAGGGGACGTGGACGAACCACAGCGCGCGCAGGCGGCGGAAGCTGCTGATGCACCGGGCGGAGATCGACAAGCTCAGTCACAAGACGCAGGAGACGGGCCACACGCTCGTACCGCTGGCGCTGTACTTCAAGGACGGCCGGGCCAAGGTCGAGATCGCGCTGGCCAAGGGCAAGAAGGAGTACGACAAGCGGCAGACGCTGCGGGAGCAGCAGGACCGCCGCGAGACCGACCGGGCGATCTCGGCCGCTCGGCGACGCCAGCGGGCGTAGCCGGGGGCCCGCCGGGGGCAGGCGCGCTGGGAGAGGCGGCCGGCTGGGAGAGGCGGCACCGGAGCGTGGCGGCGGGAATACGCTGGCACCCCGGTGCGTTGATCACGTACGATGGCTTCTGCACCCTCAGGGGTGTGAGCCACACCTTGATAAATCAACATGGGGATGATCGGTTTCGACAGCGGATGTCGAAGCAGGGGAAGCGAGTCGAGGAAGCGGCAATGATCTCGTAAACCATATGTCGCAAAAAACAAGTGCCGATAACAAGAGCACTCAGTTCGCCCTCGCTGCCTAAGTAGCGACTAGCGAACTTGTCAGCCCGGGGCTGTTCCCGACCCGGATCCTGGCATCAGCTAGGGAACTAAACCACTGGGCCCGGCCACGGGGCCTGGTGGGAAATCAAACAGTGGCTGAGCCCGTCGGCAGCTTGTCTGCGTGACTGCCGGGGCCGAGAAAAGCACAGCAGACTGCACTCGGAGAAGCCCTGTTTCTGCTTCGTTGGACGCGGGTTCGATTCCCGCCATCTCCACCACCCCATGTGAAACGAAGGCCCCGCCACCGCAGCGGGGCCTTCGTCGTTGTGGGGCACGACCCCATGCCGAGGCGCGCTCCCTGCTTCTACGGTCCTCGGCATGACTCCCATGTGTTCTGCCCGGTGCGCGGGCGCGTTTCCTCCGCCTCCGCCTCCGCCTTCGTATTCGCATCCGCCTCCGCCTCCGCATCGGAGGTGGCGGGGCGGCGCCGGTGCGCTGCCTCTGCGCGGCGGAGGCGGGGGAGACCGGACAGGGTGATGAGCGCGGCCGATACGGCGGCTGCGACCGGTGCCCAGTAACCGGTTCCGGCGCCGAGGTGTTCCACCGCCCAGCCGCCCGCGGCCGAGCCGCAGGCGATGCCGCCGAGCAGGCCGGTCACGGCGAGCGTCATGCTCTCGTTCCGCTTGGCGGCGGGGGTGAGGGTCTGGATCAGCGTCATGCCGGTGACCATCGTCGGCGCCGTCGCCATACCGGCAGCGAGCAGCGCGCCCGCCAGGACGGTCAGACTGCCGGTGGCGGAGGCCGCCAGGGGCAGCCACATCAGCGCGGCCATCGCACCGGCACAGACCAGGAAGCGACCGGTGACCGGCCCCTTCGGGTGCAGGAGTCCGTACAGCAGTCCTGCCGCACAGGAACCGGCCGCCTGGAGCGCCAGCATCGCGCCCGCCGCCGAGCCGTGGCCCCGAGCGTCGGCGAAGCCGATCGTCACGACCTCCATGGAGCCGAAGACCGTGCCCGTCGCCACGAAACAGGGCTGGTCGGTCCTCGCGTCCGTCCAGTTCATCGACGTGCCGGGGATGGCGCTGCGCCCACTGGTCGACCCCGTACCGCTGTCACCCGTCTCCATGGTCTGGCGCAAGGGCCTGCGCCACCCGGGCCTGGACGCGCTGCGCGCCGCTGTACGGACTCTGGCGGAGGAACGGGAGTGGCTGGAGCGACCGGTGGGGTCCTGGATACCGGACCCCGACGCCGGCCCGATGAGGGGCGCACCGACGGCGGTGGCCGCCGGCACCCCATACTGACGGCGTGCGGGCCGGGCGTTCCAGGGTGCTCACCAGCCTCCGCCCCCGGTGGTGAGTGCAAGGTTGCGCGCATGTCACCTGGCGGCACGTCGGGGTAACGCCTGCCTCCTACGGTCTGGAACCACACCGACATATACGGAGGCGTGATGACACTCCCGACCACAGCCGGGCGCACGGGGGGCCGCTGGATCGAGCAGTGGGACCCGGAGGACGACAGCTTCTGGAAGGAGAAGGGCGAGCGGATCGCGAAGCGCAATCTGGTCTACTCGATCCTCTCCGAGCACATCGGCTTCTCCATCTGGAGCCTGTGGTCGGTCATGGTGCTGTTCATGGGCCCGGAGTACGGGGTCGACCCGGCCGGGAAGTTCTTTCTGGTCGCGATGCCGACGCTGGTCGGCGGGCTGCTGAGGGTCCCGTACACCTTCGCCGTCGCCCGGTTCGGCGGCCGTAACTGGACCATTGTCAGCGCTTTGCTCCTGCTGGTGCCCAGCGTCACCGCTGCCCTCGTGATGGAGCCCGGCACCTCGTATACGACTTTCCTGGTGGTCGCGGCGCTCACCGGCGTCGGCGGCGGTAACTTCGCCTCCTCGATGACCAACATCAACTCCTTCTATCCGCTGCGGAAGAAGGGCTGGGCACTCGGGCTCAACGCGGGCGGCGGGAACATCGGTGTGCCCGTCATCCAGCTCGTCGGCCTGCTGGTCATCGGCACGGCCGGCGCCACCCACCCGCAGCTCGTCCTCGCCGTCTACATCCCCTTCATCGTGGTCGCGGCCACGCTGGCGGCGCTGAAGATGGACAATCTCGCGCCCGTGAAGAACGACACCGGGGCCGCGAAGGAGGCGGTGCGCGACGCGCACACCTGGATCATGTCCTTCCTCTACATCGGCACCTTCGGATCGTTCATCGGCTACAGCTTCGCCTTCGGCCTCGTGCTGCAGACCCAGTTCGCGCGGACGCCTCTGCAGGCCGCGTCGCTCACCTTCATCGGCCCGCTGCTCGGCTCGCTGATCCGGCCCGTCGGCGGGCGGCTCGCGGACCGGATCGGCGGAGCCCGGGTGACCCTGTGGAACTTCGCCGCGATGGGCGCCGCGACCGTCGTCGTCATCTACGCGTCCATGGAGAAGTCCCTCGCGATCTTCCTGGTCGGCTTCATCTCCCTCTTCGTCCTGACCGGGCTCGGCAACGGCTCCACGTACAAGATGATCCCGGGGATCTTCCAGGCGAAGGCGGTCGCCGGAGGCCTGTCGGGGGAGGCAGCGGCGGCGTACGGGCGGCGGCTCTCCGGGGCCGCGATGGGCCTGATCGGCGCGGTCGGCGCACTCGGCGGGCTCGGTATCAACCTCGCCTTCCGGCAGTCCTTCCTGACGGCGGGGTCCGGCACCGCGGCTTTCGTGTCCTTCCTGGCCTTCTACGCACTGTGCTTCGCCGTGACCTGGGCGGTGTATCTGCGGAAGACTCCGACGGCGGCGCCGGCGCAGCCGGACGCGTCGTCCGAGTCGGTGCAGCGACTGAGCTACGCCGAGGTCTGAGACCGGGCCACGGCGAGGTCCGGGCCACGGCGAGGTCCGGCGGGTTCCGCGATCCGTGGTGCTGAGCGCGGCGGCGCGGAGACGGGTCCCGCACACCCGGCCATGCTCGGATCGGAAGAGCGTCGGCTC
>NZ_JBEXKU010000107.1:0-21504 GCF_040609575.1 Streptomyces sp. NPDC004647
CAGCCCCATCGCCTACGAGACGGCCTCCGCAACAACATCAACTACCCTTACCGAAGTCGCATAAGCCCGTGTCCAGGATTCGGGGTCAGGGCCCGAGGACCGGGACTTCGTCCCCCGGTCCGGAGCCTCATCGCGCCACGCCGGCGCGCGATTCCTCTCGTGCTTGACCGATCTGGCTGCGGAACGCGGGCCGGTCGCGATTGTCACCCACGGCGGGGTCACCGTGGACCTGCTTCGCACACTGGTCGGTGACGAGGTGCTGCCGGACAGCCTGCTGCACGACGGAGTCCCCTCCTGCGCGATTACCACGCTCGATGGCACGGCCGTCGTGGACATCGCATCGCAGGCACACCTCGTTCCGGAAGCCCGGACAGTTCTATGAACCGGTCGTGCAGCGCCTCGTTGGTCCCCGGCACGCAGGTCTCCTTCTCGTACCGCGCGGTGATGCATGCACGCGTCAAATGCCACGCACCATAGGCCGCCGTGATGCTCCCCGGTCCGGAACTTGAGCAAGGGGTCCTGATGGCAAGATCAACGCCAGCAGAGAGAGGTTTCGTATGCGTCCAGTGGTGCATCTTGTGGGTTGTGGAACACGCCCTACCGGGGATCTCCCCGACTTCGCGTCCGCGCTGCGGGCGGCCGGATGGGATCCGTGCATCGTCCCCAGCCCGGTGGGGCGTCGATTCCTGGACATTGACCATGCCGAACAGTGCTCTGGGCAGGCGGTGCGCTGGGACTTCGACCCGGATGACCCCGTGGCACTACCGCAGGCAGACGCGGTCGTTGTCGCACCGGCAACGTTCAACACGATCACCAAGCTCGCTGCGGGCATCGCTGACACTCTGGCCCTCGCGGTGACTGCCGAGGCTGTAGGGGCTCAGGTCCCGGTGGTCGTGGTGCCGTGGACGAACTCCAGCCTGGCGGGGCATCCGCTGTACGAACCTGCCCTGCAGTCTCTGCGCGAGTGGGGTGTGCGCATACTGCCAGCCGGTCAATCGGATCCCTTCCCGTGGGAGTCACTGCGCGGCGTGGTCGAGCGGATCCACTATGACCTCGTTCACGCGGCAGCGGACAGCACGACTTCCTCATAGGCGGGTCGGGCTCGACCAGCTGCGCAGCAACTCCCAGGGTTAAAGGAGATTTCCAGCCTCGATGGCTGACCTCAAGGTGGCGTTCTGTACGGGCAACTCCGAACCGCCCTACGCCGCCTGCGGCCCGACCCCGGGCGGCGAGTCTTGCCTCGTGCAGCCAAGGCCGGTGGGCTGCGGCCGGTGCGTCGTCTCGGCCCGATGGCTGGGGAGAAACGGCTGCAGCACGCGGTGGACGTACGGTACTGATCGCGCTGTGAAGTACCGGCGCAGGACAGCAGCACGCGGAGTGACGCACTCTCAGCGCCGCCCTAGCCGGTCCGGCTAGGGTCTCGCCCTATGCAAAGGCTGGTCCTCTTCGATCTCGACAACACCCTCCTCGACCGCCAGTGGGCGCTTGCAGAGTGGGCGGCCGATTTCTGCCGGACTCACGGCCTGGACGGAGGAGCTGAAGGACACCTCGTTGACGCGCTCCAGGAGAGGGCCTACCCGGCCACCTTCGAGCGGCTGCGCCACGAGCTCGTTCTCGAAGAGCCGGCCGCGAAGCTCTGGGACGACTACGTCACTGGCATCGCCGCCAGAGTGCCCCGCCGCCCGGAGGTGATCGAGGGCCTGGAGCAGCTGCACGCCGCACGGTGGCGACTGGGCATCCTCACCAACGGAGCCGCCGACATCCAGCGCGCCAAGATCGCTGCCGCGGGACTCACCAGGTCGGTCGACGCCATCGTGATCTCAGAAGAGATCGGGGCACGCAAGCCAGAAGCGGACGCCTTCCACGTCGCCGTCGCCCGCTGCGGCGGCACCCCCTGGGAAGATGGCTGGATGGTCGGCGACAACCCCGAGAACGACATCCGCGGAGGCCAGTCCGCGGGCCTAAGAACCATCTGGGTCCGCCAAGACGGGCCCTGGCCTGATCACCTAACTCCACCCGACCACGCTGTACCCGATGCCCTCAGCGCCATCAAACTGCTGCTGAGCACCGCTCAGACGAGGACGGCATGATGATGGTGACTGAGGCAACAGTCGGGCTGATGCACCCCGGCAGCATGGGCGCAGCTTTCGCTGCACAGCTTCGCTCGCAGGGAACGACGGTGCTGTGGTGCCCGACGGGACGAAGCGAGAGCTCCCGGCAGCGCGCCGAGCAGGCCAGAATGGAGCCGGTCACCAGCCTCACCGACCTCCTTGAGCGCGTCGATGTATTGCTGTCACTGTGTCCGCCCGCGGCCGCGGAAGATGTTGCTGCTCAGGTGGCTGCCCACAGTTTCCGCGGCACCTACGTCGAGGCGAATGCGATCACTCCGCGGCGCGTCCGGAACATCGCAGAGTGCCTTCCCTATGCCGCTGTAGTGGATGGAGCCGTCGTCGGCTCCCCTCCGGTGGGCGGCAAGTCCCCAACCCTCTACCTCGCAGGTCCGCGGGAACAGATTGTCCGACTTGAGGGCCTCTTCGCCGGCACCAATGTGCAGACCCACCAGCTCGGAGACGACATCGGGCAAGCGTCCGCGCTGAAGCTCGCCTATTCCAGTTACCAGAAGGCGTCCCGTGTCCTGGCAGCTGTGGCTTACGGGCTCGCGGACGCGAACGGCGTCTCGGACGAACTTCTGCACATCGCCAGCAAGCGAACAGGCAGCTATCTGACGGAGACCGCGTACATCCCCAAGACGGCCTCCCGAGCCTGGCGGTGGGCTCCAGAGCTTCAGGACGCCGCCGACCTGCTCATTGAAACTGGCCTCCCCGGGCACCTGATGCACGCGGTCGCCGAAGTGCTCCACTCCTGGGACGAGGCTCGTGACACCTCCCTAACCATCAGTGAAGCCCTCGCGCTGCTGCATGACGACCGCGACGCAGCGGGGACCACAACCGGACAGGAACCGTCTCCATGACAGGCCCGCTGCTCGTCATCCCGGAGTATGGATGAGGCGATCAATCTGTAGAGCAGTGGCTGCGGGCGAGCTGGCCTCGGTATCGACCCGCAAGTCCCACTTCACCTGGCTGTTCTCGGCGAGGTCGCGCTCGGTTGCATCCCAAGCAGCGAGCCGCGCATCCGTATCACCGTCTCCTCGCCGCTTCGACCGTGCAGCGGTGGCCTCCCGAGAACACCACAACAGGACACGAAACCAGGCGGCTCGATAACCGTCGGCGACGGCTTCGATGCCCGCGACCTGACCCAGATGCAGGATCGGTATGCGGCTGCCCTCCATCGCCAGCGCCAGGCCAGGGCGGTCGACGACATAGACATTGCCGTACCGAGCGTTGGAGTAGAGAACGTCGCCGCGCTCCTCCAGATCAGCCAACTCCTCGGGCGTGCCCATCCGGTAGCCCTGGGTATTCCCGGTGCCGACCTTCAGACGGGTGAAGGCTGTATAGAGAGCGTTGAGATCGGCGAGCGACGCAGTAACAGTGTCCTTGCCCGAAGCTGGCGGACCGTACAGCAGGATGCCCTGGTTCACGCGAAGACCGTCCCGAAGACCTGACGCACCTGATCGGTGAGAGAAATGGCCGAGCCGAGCCGATTGTCCACCACCAGGTGCGGTACGGCGGGCCGAAGCTCGGGATCGATGCTCGCGGCGTACTCGTCCCAGTGCTGCAACTTCCAGCTGTCGCGGGCCGCGGACCGGAAACTGATGTACTCGTGCATCGTCTCCAGATCGCACTGGACCCAGACCACGGCGACGTTCACGCCCCGCGCCTGGCACCGGTTGATTAACCGCCGCATCCAGCGGACATCCGTGACCTCGGACACGAACGGCGCACTCAGCACTGTGCTGATGGAGCAGTCGACATTCGCGTACGCCGTCTCCAGGAGGCACTGGTACTCCAGCGGCCGCACGTGGTCGCGGTAGATTGCGGAGTGCCGGTCATTCGGTTCACTTCCCAACTCCACCAGGAGCCGCTCCACCAAGGGCCGCGTAATCGGATCCTTGTCGAGCACGGGCCAGCCGGTGAGCCGGGAGATGAAGCGGGAGAACTCGGACTTCCCGCTCCCCGCAAAACCACCCACCATCAGCAACGTCGGCCGGTTCGGATCGCCACCGGTGTGACGCCGCTTCCAGGCGTCGATGATCCGCTGCTGTACTTCCCGTCCATCGGAGTCGTCCGTCCCCGGGGCGATCTGTGCGAGGGCGCGTTCCACAGCCAGCACATGGGCGCCGTTGTGAAGCTCACTTGAGGGAGTGAGCTTCATGAGCGTCGCTTCGTCCGGCAACGCGTTGCGGAACCCAAGGTCAGGTTCCGTCGCCCTGTAGAGCAAGCAGTACGCGCGACGGTAGTGAGGGCCGGGATAGACCTCGCCTTGCTCGTGCTGCCACAGAGTCTGGAAGTTTGCTGCTGGCTCAGTGATGCCAGCACTGCGGGCCACGTCCCGCAGCCGTTCCCCAGCCCCTTCAAGTGTCAGCCCGTGAGCCTCGCGCATGGCGCGGAGTTTGTCCGGACGCCACCCAACGCGGCGCTTAGCCATGTTCGATACCGCCTGCCCGCCCCTCGTCATGATCAGGACCCTAAGTCTCCCTCTCATGAACCCGTGTGTAAGCGGATGTTGAAAAGTCACCTCGCTCACGATGAACAGCTTCGGTAGCAGTCCGTGATACCTCAGCCACCCGGTCCTCGATGTCATGGTCCTGCACCCGCCAGTGTCCACCGATCCAAGCGATCACCTGTGCAAGAGCGCCTGCCTGACGAGCGCACCCGGTCCATGCCCAGTACTCGAGCCGGATTCCTGGGCGCCGGTTCATCAAGGAGGAGATGTATCCGTGTTGGCCGTACGTACCGTCGAGGTGTCTCTTCCCGGACACATGCGCCGCTGTGAAGGGTGCGGGTGCCGCCTTAGCAGGTACAACGATGAGACGTCCTGCACCGCTTGCAGCCGACGGGCACGGGAGGGAAGGCCGCCTCGACCGTCGGTGCCTTGGCGCGTCTGGTCGGATGTTGAGGTCCAACAGGCACTTGCTGACCGGGACTTTGGGACGCTCTGTCTGCTCGTTCGGCGGCATGGGTCGCTGCGACAAGAAGACCTGGCCATGCTGACCGGACTAGGCCAGCCCTTCCTGTCAATGCTGGAATCCGGCGCGCGTAGGCTCACCAATATCGACAAGATCATCATGCTGCTCGATGGTCTTGATGTGCCGATCGAACTAACTGGCCCCATGCTGCGGACCTCGGCACGCCCCGCGCCCCGTGGTGAAACCTCGGGGTTATTGATCGCTGTAGGCAGCGGGGCGAACTGATCGCCGCACACCCCTCGTCAGGCCGTGCCAAACCTGGAGGGCGGCGACGCGGCGGGCCCAGCAGAGCAAGCGGCGAATCAGCAAGAGCACCCATCATGCTGCCGGGCGCGGTGCGGCGCGTCGCACGGTGCCGCACGATCCTGCTAGCCCACGGTCCGCGGAAGCCTCACGGGTAGCGACACGACGTTCGGGCCGGTCGATGGGCTCGGCGGAGATTTCGAACCAGGTCGTCTTGCCCGCCGGCTCCGGAACCATCCCCCAAGCGTCCGCCATAGCCTCAACGAGTAGGAGGCCGCGGCCGTTCTCCTCGTCAGTGCTTGCTACTCGGGCAAGCAGCTTGGTGCCGGACTGGTCGATGTCGGTCACCTCGACACGGAGGCGTGTGCCGGTCCAGCGCAGGCAGACCGCGCACGAAGCCTTGGTGTGTCTGACTGCATTCGCGATCACTTCCCCAGCCAGCAGCTCTATCGAGGCCAGGATGTCATCGTCCAGGGCAAGGCCGAGACCCTTGGCCACGGCGCGGACACGGCGGCGGGCCTGCGGCACGGCTTTGACAAGGGCTGGCACTTTGAACCCGTACGGCAACTCTTCGAGCGTGGGGCGCGGCATGGGGAGACCTCTCGCAAGGAACGGCCTGGGGGAGCACCGCGGGCCGCGGTGAGCCGTCAAACCCAGCACAGCGGCGGCAATCCCGGGTTATGTCTCTGCCTGACGGCGGAACTCACCATCCCAATACCTTCGGCACTTCACCATCACGCCGGAAATATCACATCCGTAATCCGTCTTGCATCGTCCGCGCCGAAAATAAGCTCCGCCCTCGCAGTCCCTCTGTCCGGATCCTCGAACGAGCGGTGCGGGTTCCGGCCGTGTGACGAGCGTCCCGGCCGCGCGCGGACGAAAACGGCGTTCCTGCCGACGTCTGTGTGCCTGTCACGTCAACCACCGCTGAACCAGCTCATCAACGACCTGCGAAGAGCCGCCTGCGCCTTTAGTAATGGCGAGACCGGCTCCCCGCTCGGCGTCGGCAGCTTGATCCACAGCCGGCGTACGGCAACCCACGCCTCACGGTGCGGCCGAGAGAGGCGTTTCGCTTCGAAGATCGTCTCCCTGTGCAGTGTTCTGGCCATCGACTGTGATTGCAGTCGGCAGTGCGGGGGACCACGAAGGCTGTCAACAGCTACCGGTAGCGGCGCGCGGGCACCAGCCACGTCACCGCCATCGCCGCGTCCCCCTCGTCCCCGTCCGCGGGATCATCCGGGGCGGGGGCCTGGCGGACCTGCTCGATCTGTCGCTCGATGCCGCGCAGGTTCTCCTGCAGGTCCATGGTCACCACGCCATCGACGGTGACCTTCAGCGGGTCGGCGAGGAGCTTCGCACGCCGCTCACCCAGGACCTCGAGTGCGACCGCGCGCACCGACCGCAGCCGGAAGAACCGGCGCTCCAAGTCGGCGGGGTCCGTGTCCGGCCCGAGCTGCGCCAGCAGCCACGACCGCTGGAACTCGTCCACCAGGTTCACATCCCTCAGCACGAAGTACGGCCCGGAGCCAGACGGGGGTGGCTGGCTCCGGGCCGTACGAGCGGTCATCTTACGAAGCGGAGGAGCGGGACCGCCGTGGCGGCGGCTTCTTCGAGCCGCCCCCGCCGGCCTCCTCCTGCTCCTGGTCCGGCTCGGCCTGGCCCGCGGTCGGGTCGGGCTCGCCCACCGCGATCGGCTCCGGCTCGCAGTCGTCGGGTGGCACGTCCCAGGCGTCTGGGTTCGTCACCAGCGCGGCGATCTCCGGATCAGGGCATTCTCCGGGCAGAAGGATCAGCTCCTCCCGCGTGGATGGGTCCTGTACGTACACGGCAGCAACAAGACGCGGCATCACAGCACCTTCGCGACGATGTGCGCGTCCGGGGTGTGCAGAACCGGCATGCCGACCGCGGCGCCCTTGGTGTAGATCTGCACCGGGTCGTCCTGGACACCGCGGGTGATGATCAGGCCCGGGGCGTCCTCCCGGATGATCTCCGGGTTCGTGCCGCGGGACAGGACCAGGGCCTCGGCGGTCACACCGAGCTGCGTCTGTCCCCACTTCTCGCGATCCGGCGGCACCAGAATCCACAGGTCTTCGGGCAGCACCTTGCGGGGCTTGCCGTCGACGCGCACCTGGGCCTTGTAGAAGGTGATCGGCGGCAGGCTGTAGTTGCCGCGCACCACGTTGATCTGCTGCGGGGTGAGCGTCGCCGTCGGCGTCGTCGACGGATTCACAGACCCGTAGTACGCCGCCCTGTAGGCGTTGTTCGCCGCGAGGTAGCTGAACGCCTTGCGCGAGGACACGACCATCTCCGGCTCCGGAGCGCCGATGTCGTCCAGGTGCTGGATCCACCGCAGCTCGTCCGCGATCGGATCGGACGCCGGATCGGACCACGGGCGGGCGGCGACCGGCATGTTCTCCGCCGGGACGTTCCAGTCCACCTCCAGCGTCAGGCCGTTCTCCTGCACCAGCTCGAACTTCCCGTCGGCCAAGACGTCGCCGGCGGCCAGCTCCAGCCGGGAGCGGATCGCCTCCACATGCCGTTCGACGTCGTCATACAGCAGCTCGATCAGCCGGTCCTGGTCCGAGCCGTGCGACGCCTCCAGCAGGATCTGCTCCTGCTCGGAGACCACGAGCTTCTGGCCCAGCGCGGGCAGCGCACCCTCACGGGAGGTCTGCCACGCCTCACGCGTCGCGAACGGCACCGACGCGTTGAACGCCCGGTACTTCGCCACGTTCACGTACCGGCCCGAGTCTCGCGTGCGCCACTTGACTTCCCGCAGTTCCAGCGTCGGGAAGATCGTCTGGGTGAGCAGGAAGTCTTTCGGCGACGGGATCGCACGGGCGAAAGTGGTCAGGTCCGCGACCGCGACGTCCTTCAACAGGTCCTGAATCGTCATATGCAGGCCCCGCTCAGACGAAGCGGATCTGCGCGGCACGCGGGTGCCACGTCAGCTGCGACAGGTCGATGCCGCCCGGCACCTTCGACGCCTGCACCGCGCCGTGCCACAGCAGCGCCGCCGGTACCCGCGTCTGGCCCGGAGCGAACGGAGCCTCGGCGACCACGAAGCCGCGCAGCACCTGACGACCGCAGTGCGCCTCCGGGTCGTACGGGCCCCACAGCTTCGACTCGGCGACCTTGCCGACCGGCACACCGGAGAAGACCCGGCCGTACGGGTCGCAGCCGTCACCGCACTGGTAGTGCACGCCTTCGGTGAACAGCGAAAGGTCGAGGGTGATCGTGTCGGTCGAGTCCGTGCCGTGCAGGGCCGCCAGCCACTCGCGGTTGGCGGTCACGTACTCGGACGTCGTAACAGGCTGAATGGTCACGCTGTGTCTCCATGGACGAATGCGGTTGCTGTCCGCACACCGCCCATGGGGGCGATGCCGTCCACGAAGTTCCGGGGGCGTGGTCCCCCAACTGGGCTGGTATCAGCGGGCGTCGCTGAACTCGGCCTGCGGCACCAAGCCACGCCGGCGTGCCATCTCCAGACCGGCTGACCCCGGCCGACTCGCGGGCGTCTTCCGCTGCGGGCCCCGTCCGGCCGGAGCACCGTCCGGGGCCGCCGGCACCTGCCTGCGTACCTCGCCGAACAGCTCCGGGCGCCGCGACCGCAGCGCCTCGGCAGCGGTCGATATCTGCGCCTCGTCGGCATCCTCGTCATCGACAGCAAGCAGCCGCTCGGCGTCCACAAGGTCGTCGCCCTCGGCACCGAGCGATACCAGTGCTGCCCGGCGAAGTGCCGCACGCTCCCGCTCGGCCGCCAGCTCCTCGCGCCGTGCGGCCTGCAACTCTCTCTCGGCAGCGGCCTGTTCCCGGCGTTCCACCTCAGACAGCGCAGCTTGCTCGGCCTCGCGCTGTACGGTGACGAACTCCGTCAGAGCCTTCGGCGTATCAAATCCCAGAGTCGACAACAGACGCTTGATCGCCGCGCGTTCGCCCTGGGCCTTTTCCCTCGTCAGCATCTTCCCCAGGCGGTCCTGGGTCACCGTGACCTGCTGCTCCTGGCCACCGCCGTCGTCGGCGTCGTCCAGGTGCTCGTTCGTCTCGTCCTCCGACGAGGCCCCGACAATGGGGAAGATCGGCCGCCCGTCACGGCGGTAGCCGACAGGGCTGCGAGTCGGCAGGGGCCGGACCATACAACTCCTCCTGGTGCGCGCCCCCGCGCTGCCGATCAGTGTAGCCACCTGCGCCGACACCGCCACCGAGGCCGTGTCCGACCACCGCGCGATGATGGCGAGCGAACCAGTCAGGAGGCATTCCGCATGACGCTCGACCCGTACACCGCTGTCGGCCTGATCCCGGAGATCACCGAGATCCGGCACCGTGACGACATAGCGACAAATCTCGATCACCTGCGCCGACTCGCCCGCACGGCCGTCTCCATGGGCAGCCTCGACCTACCCGTCAAGCTCCTCGTCCTGCCCGAAGGCTCCCTCCAGGGCTTCACCGACGAGATCCACGACCTCGACCACCCCACCTACGCCCGCACCTGCGCCATCGACATCCCCGGCCCCGAGACCGACGAACTCGGCTCCTGGGCCCGCGAATTCGGGGTGCACATCATGGCCCAGGCCAAGGCCTGCCACCCCGACTTCCCCGACCGGTACTTCAACGTCGGCTTCGTCATCGACCCTGCCGGCGAGGTCATCCTGCGCCACTACAAGACCACGCCCCTGCCGCCGATCGAGCACTCCTTGAGCCCGCATGACGTGCTCGACCAGTGGACCGAGATCCACGGGCGCACCCTCGACGCGTTCTGGCCAGTCGCCGACACCCCGATCGGGCGGCTCGGCGTCATGATGGCCAACGAAGCCTCATACCCCGAAAACGCGCGGGCCCTGGCCCTCAACGGCTGCGAGATCGCCTACCGCACCAGCTTCCCGCTGCCCGGCGTCGCCTCCGGCGCGTTCGAGATCCAAAACCGGGCCCGCGCCCTCGACAACACCATGTACGTCCTCGCCCCCAACCCCGCCGCCTACACCGGCAGCGACGGCCTGCGCGCGGACTTCTTCGGCGGCCAGTCCATGATCGTCAACCACCTCGGCCACCCCATCGGCCGCGTCAACCACGGCGGCATCGCCACCTTCGTCACCGCGACCATCGACCTCGCCGCCCTCCGCCGACAGCGCACCACGTCCGCGTGGACGAACTGGACCAAGGACCTGCGCACCGAGCTCTACCGCCCTATCTACGACCAGCCGATCTACCCCGCGAACCTGTACGCCGACCGCGCCCCGTTCCACCACGCGCCCTACCGCGAAAAGGTCACCGAACCGCAGATCGCCCTGATGCGCGACCGAGGCATCTGGGCCTGACACCCCGCTCCCGCACGCACCCCGGCGACCGCACCCCTCACCGGCCCACCGACACCGGTTCCCGCTCCCTCTCCTCGACGGCACCGCCGCGCCCCGCCTCCGGATCGCGCTCGCCCTCCTGCTCCTCCTCATCCTCCGGCTCCCCACGACGGGCAGCAGCCTCCGCCATCCGCGCCGCCGCCTCCTGCTCGGCCTTTGCCCGGATGCGCGCCACCTCCTGCGACGCATCCTTGATCGGGTAACCCGCGTCCATCAGCATCGCCACCGCCGTCTCCAGCGACAACACCCCGGCCCCGTACGCCTGGACGACCTCCTCCAGCACCGCGGCCCGGTCCGTCGGCGTATGCGGCGCCCACGACAGCCGAGCCGAGATCGACTCACCAGCGACCCATCCGTCAGCGCGCCCAGCTTGGAACAGCCTCTGCACCATCTTGAACAGCAGCCGGTACTTGTGCTCCCTGGCCAGGCGCATCGCCCCCACCAGCGCATCCAACGGCCCCAGCGCCAGCTTGAGCGCATACCCCGAAGGAACCTCCGACGCGTCCAGCGTCCCCAACCCTGCTGCCGTGACCCGCGAGTTCGATGCGATCCGGTCCAACAGGTGCTCCACCCGAGATCGCAGCTCAGCCAGCTGAGGCGAGGTGTCCAACGCGTCCATGCGCCCGGAGTCGCCGAGCTGCCACACCGCGCCGGCCTCCACCTTCAGCTGCTCGGGCTTGCCCGTCGCCCGGTCCACGGGCAGTCGCGCACCCGCGAGGCCGATGATCGGGGTGCCCGTCGTCGCGGAAGCGGCCGAGCTGTCCGAGTCCGTGGCCGCCAGCTCGTCCAACCCCTGGAGCACCCGCGCGATTGCCGACCGCCCCCAGTGCTCCCCTCCGTCCGGGATCGTGTTCGTGATGTGGATGACCGGCACGAAGTCGATCATCAGATCCAGCCGGTTCAGCTCCGTGCCGTCCGGCCGCACCCGGAACGACGCCTTGTCCATCGGCAGCCGATCCAGGGTCTCCCCCCGCTTCAGGTCCTCCAGGAGCCATTCCGCGTCAGTCAGGAAGCACGTCACGTTCGACGGCCGCCCCGGCTCCCACGGGTACTGCCGCCCCGCGCTCTCACCGTCCTCGGATATCGGGCCCAGCTCGTACGTCACCCGACGCACCCGCGCCTTCAACCCCGCGTCCTCGTCCTCCGGCAGCTCCCACGCCAGATGAACACGCGAGGGAAAGTCCTGGTCCTCGTCCTCCCACTCCGGGAAGAAGAACCCCGGATCGTAGACCCGCAGTGTCGGCCGCTGCTTCTCCTGATTCCACGCCAGCACGAACACGCTGTCGCCCAACAGCACGGCGGCCCGCTCCGCCTGCTGAATCCTGAGCGTCAGCAGCTCCTTCTCAGCCCACTTCCGCAACCGCTCCTGCGCAGCCGCAGCCTCCGTCGCCCCCGGCTTCGGAGACTCCTCATCCGCGTGCTCCGCGTCCTCCGCCGTGATCTTCTGCTCCGAGCCGAGGAGGTAGCCCAGCGCGGTGTCGACCAGGTTCGCCGCATCACCCAACTCGCGCCGCTCCAGCGCCGCCTCATCGCCGCTCGCCGCAGCCAGCTGCCCGGCCTGGTTGTTGTCGTACGCCGCCAACACCTTGTACGCAGCCAACCGGCGCAGCTCGTGCGGCGGCAGCCACGTCGCGGCCAACTCGGGGAACGCCCGGTTCCCGGGTCGCCCGGCATCAGCCATCACCGGCTTGTAGTTCAACCATGACCAGGCGTCGATCACGAATTGGCGCAGGCCCACGGGTCCCTCCAGGACGTCGGCCCCGCGCCGTGTCGTCACCCTATTAGCTGCCTCAACCGCTGAGCAGGTGACCTCTGCGTCGCAGGATGACCTCCTTGCATGCGCGAGCGATCTCAAGTGCCAAGCTGCGATCCAGGGCAGGCCAGCGCACCATGGCTGTATGGCCAATCTGCCGTGGTTGTGTAACCGCTCGACAGCGGGGGCGTCGACGGGTGCACGTTGCCGCTTAAAGTCTCGGCCGCGCGTAGCACCTATCGGATATCTGGCCGGGCGCGACAACCTCCTGCAGTCCTGACTCCGCTGAAGGATACAGAAACCCCTAATAGGAGCTACTGCATCACCTGTCTGGAGCTTTCTATGGACCGGGCCACACCAATAGATTTCACCACAGAGCTAATCGTGTTGGGACGCGTCAACATTCGATCACTGCCACACCCGTACCATCTTCGAACCATAGACGAAAGACGGGACACTCACGAGCACAGAGCGGCCTTCTCCGAGCTCACTAAGGCGCTGAAGAGTTATCAATTTGAGTACTCCGTTCCCCGGGAGGCACACGAAGCGCAGCACAGACTAACGATCGCCAAAGAACAGGCGCGACACATATGCACCTATCGAACAAGTTCCGGGCGGATTTTCGCCCTGCACCTTCACGACCAATGGATTTCCATCCCAGTACCCAAAAGTGGCGAACCGAGGACTGTCGCCTTGGAAGTCCAAACCTTCCTTCAACAGCTGACCGAGAAGCAACTACTAACTAGAAAGCTGCGACTCAGCGTCGACTTGGTTCCCCGCCCTGGTTTGGTCACCAAGGAAATCGAGCAACTAGACCGGATCGTGAGAATTGAGGTAACACTACGTCTGCCGAATTCATGGCTAAAAAAGAGCGGCAACCTACGCCCGCTAATCAAGAAAATGCATGATTGGAACGCCGATACCAGCACGGTGGGGTTGGGAAATGAATCCGATGAATCCGGCTTGACTCCACCAAGCGAGGAGGTAGAGAGCCTCGACGAGGAGGCGAGCCGCGGCGACGCCATAGTCATTCTGGTGTCCGCAGACCACAGAGGGAATCGCGAAATTTTCGACTCAACTCGACATATAGCAGAATACGAAGCCACCTGGTGGGAGCGTAAGGCAGAAAGCGTTCCTGTTGTGCTTGTCTTGGCGGTCATCTGGTTTATAAATCAATGGCCTGGAAGGGGAGGATCGGCATGAGCCGCGAGAAACCAGCAGCGAATGCCACCACCTCTGATAAACCGGCTGGGCCGTCGTCCGCTACCGTAGAGTTCCTCAAGCACATTCAACTGGGGCTCTGGGGGTTTTTTGTGGCTCTCATCGGAGCAGGCGGAGGTGCATGGGTAGCGCACGATAGACCGTCACAATTGGAATCTGCGGCTCGCGTAGCAGCTTCGATGATAGGCATCATAATCGGCGCCATTATTGCCGCATTGGCCATAATTACGCGCGCTTGCGACACTGCATTTCTTGAAAAGGCTAAGGCTGCCGATAGGTGGAAACCGGAGGACCCGATCCTGCCCATCTCCCGACATCTCAAACCGTTTTTCACCGTCATCGCGCTTGGTTTGCTGTCAGGGGTATCCCTGATGGCGCTATCTGTAATCTCGAGTTGCACCTCTACCAACGTTCGTATGGCCTTCAGCGCCGCTGCAGGATTCTTGAGCTTTTGGACGCTGGCTGGACTTCTGCCTGCCATGGGCACCCTCATCCATTTCACCTACCTCATTGAAGAAAGCGTCGAACCCAGGCAGGAAAATCGCGGCCCACCAACGTGAATTTAGGAGCCGAATTTCTGTGCCGCATTCCGCTTAACGCCGACCACTCAGCCGGTGGTCGTCTCCGCCGCGCGGAGGCGGCATCGTCGGATCAAGGAATAGGTCCCACAGCGCCCACACCGCAGAGTCCAACAGGTCTGGTGAGTCCTCTGTCTCCCCTTGGCCGACGAACGTGGTCATCTGCTCTTCCAGCTCCGCGAACACCCGAGCCGAACCGACGTGATGTACCCGCGCCTGCTCGTACAGCTGCGCAGCCGGGGCCGCCCGCGCCCGCTTTCCGCGCGTCGCATGAACGATTCGCCAGTTCACCGTCGGATCGACTTGCTCCAGCAGCGCGGGCAGGTAGTCGCCACCGTTGTTCGCCTCGATCACCACGCAGTCCGCTCGGTGCTCGTGGTACAGCTTCGCCGCACGCTGCATGGCCTGTGTCGGCGTGTGCCGATCCTGCTCCGCGTGCAGCAGATACCCGCGAGGCCGGTCATCCCCGAACATCGACTCAATCGGATACCCGCGCCCAGCCACGGTGAAGGCCGTCATGTCCGCGTTCTCGTGCGACTTCGTGGCCGGGTCCACCGCAACCACCAGGCGCTGCATGTCAGGCAGATGCTCCGGCCTCGGCCGAAACCCTTCGACCTCCAGCATCCAGCCCTGCCACAGCGCGCCCTCGACGTCCTCGAGTAGCTCGCCCGACAGCTCCTGCCGTCCCAGGCGCGTGCCCGCGTACTCCTCCTCCAGCTCCGCGCGGGCCGCCTGCGACAGGTTCGCGTCGTTCTCGCGCATGTGCCCGCGCGTGAGCACCACCCGCGGCGGTTCGCCGCCCTCACGGGCCTTCTTCTCCTGCGCCCGGCCGCGCTCGACCAGCCGCTTCACGTGCGGCAGCGGCTTCGGCGTCGTGGAGATGACCACCTGCGGGGCGACCGCCTCCCGCAGGCAGAACCACAGCATGTCGTAGACCTCTTGCGCGGTGTGCCGCGACCAGGCCGCGTACTCGTCGCACCACGCCTTGTCGAAAGCCCAGCCACGCAGGTTGTCCGGCGTCTCCGCGCCGAAGCCGCGTATCAGCGTGCCGTTCTTCAACCTGAGCGTCGTCTCGCCCAGGGACGAGTTGTATTTCGCCACTTCCTCGGGCGGGAACACCGACAGCAGACCGGACTTCGGGCTGTCGAAGCAGATGTCCCTGACGAGCGTGGCGTTCTTCGCCACCACCGCGATCTGCAATCCCGGCGTCTGCGCCCACGCCCGTACCGCCTCCGCCGCCGTCCGGCTCTTGCCCCAGCCACGGCCGGTGAGCAGCATCCACACCGTCCACAACCACGACGGCTGGCGCTGCGCCGCGCGGGCGTGATGGTGCCGCCATCCCTCGTGCGGGAGTCCGTCGCAGTCCGGTACCTCGCATGCCCACCGGCGCGCCGACAGCTCATCGGCGCGGAGCAGCGCGGTGACCTCGGACTTGAGTTGGTCCAGGCTCATGACGCCCGGATCAGACAGACCTTCGATCGCACGCCGCTTCGCCCACCCGCGGCTCATCGACCGTCCTCCGCCAGGCGCCGCTCCAGCTCACGGCGCAGCAGATCCATGCGACTCCTGCGGTCCTCATCGCTCAGCGACCCAAGGTCAGGTCCATCGGCGCTGTCCTGCGCAACCACGCCCGCCGGTTCCTCGCCGGCCGCTCGACGTTCGATCTCGGCGGCGACCTGGAAGTACCGCAGCAGCTCGCCGGGCGACAGCTCGCGCGGGTCCAGACCCTGAAGCCGGGCGACCGCCTTACCCAGAAACGCCTGCGCCAACTTGGCGTGCCGACGGGCGATATCACGACGTGCCTGCTGCTGTTCCGCCAGGAACACTCGGTCCTGATCGCGGTCGTACGCACTCGCCCGCATCACCCACGCGTACTGCCGCGACCAGCGGCCGAGCAGGGTCCGTGACTTGTCCAACTCTCGTGCCGCTTTCGTCAGACTCCGTGCGGGGCCGAGATCGCGGTATGCGGCGAACGCCTCGAACGCCTGGGGGGACTCACCGCTCTGCCGCTCCCAGGGCTCAACGGGGCCCTCAGCCACCGCTCACCTCCTGGCCAACGGCCCTACTAGTGCCCCTGAGCAGCAAGGATTTCCAGGGCACGCCACGGCTCGGACGCCGGCACGCTGCCGTCGTTCACCAACCGGTCGATCGCGGCCCGCACGATGGCCGCGGTCTCCACGGGGATCTCCCGCACGCCGAACACCGTCTCCAGCGGCGCGGTTCCCTTCCGGTGCGCCTCACCGGAGGCGGCGTGGAACCAGCCCTCGGCCAGTTCGCCAAGGTGACGCTCGAACACGGCGAGGATCACGCCGAGGGCGGTGGCAGAGTTGCCGATCTTGTACGCGGCCCGTGACGTCTCCAGGGCATCGAGGACCGGTTCGTACTGCTCCAGCCCTGCCACCCACCGCTGATCCGCCGAGCCCGTGGCCCGTGCGGCGTCGAAGGCGGCCTCGGCGCGCTCCAGCTCGTCGGGCAGGAACATGAGCTGCACGCTGGCGAAGTCGAGGTTCGCCTCACCCAGGCTGGAGACGTCCACCTTCTCCAGCAGGTCCAGTGTTTTGTCGTCCAGGCCCGTGTACTGCCGCCACTCCACGTTCTCCAGCTCGTCGTACAGCTCCTTGAGGATCGCCGGATCGTCCTGGCCCGCAATCGCGTTGTGGGAGAGCTGGAGTGCGATCTGCCGCTGGCGGGGCAGCGGCTCGTCGATCTGCATCCACCAGATCGTCTCCAGGCCGGCCTCGATCGCCGCGAGCGTCCGGTGATTGCCGGACAGCACGATCAGCCGCCCGCTCTCGGTGTCGTTCCACACCAGCGGCGTCGAGGTCAGGTGCCCGTCCCTCTTGACGTTCGCGACCAACTGCCGGAACTGCTCGTGCGGCAGAAACCGCGCGTTGATGTCCAGCAGCGTCAGCGCGCGCGGATCGCCCTCCACCATCTGCGGCGGGGCGAGCGGCGTGGACTCCTCCATGATCAGACTCCTGTCTGCGTCGTCGTGTCACGGGCGCCCCACCGCTTCGCCCACTGCTCCAGTGCCTCGGCGAGACTGTGCTCACCGATCGCGCCCCGGTACTGGAGTTGGTACTTCCAGCCGTCCTCGTTCGACGGGCTGCGCTTTGTCAGCCGCAGCAGCCCGCGGTACTTCATCGAGACCGGGTTGTTGCTGAACGCCGTCGTGGCGACCTGCCTGATCCGCCGGGAGAAGGCCCGCTGGCACAGTCGCTGCGCCTCGCTACTGGTGGCGGCGAGGACGATGAGTTTGGACAGCCGGGAGTAGTCGGTCGGCGCGACAGCGAAGTCGGACAGCACATACGCCTCGTCGGGAACGAAGGTGCTCGGAGCCGTCGCGAAAACGCCCAAGATCCGGCCGCCACCGTCCTTCACCGCGACCGCGAGGTTCGCCGCACCCGGCGCGATACGCGGGTTGAGGTAGCGGGAGCGGAGCGCATTGAACTGGCCCGGCTTGAGCATCGCCAGGGACAGCGGCCCGACCAGTTCCTCACCACGCCGCAGCCGGGGAGCAGTGACCGGCTCGATGGGCTGGCGCGGGGCGACGATCCGCGTCGGCGCGGCCGAGGCGTAGACGTAGAAGGGAGCGGCGCGCGGGGTGGCCTTGATGACGCCGCGCAGGTACGGGTGAAGCTCCGGCACGTCGTGGTTGGAGGCGGTGAGCCAGTACGGCCGGTCGGTGATCGCGCCGAGGACGTCGACCACGTCGGCGTCGGACAGCGGCTCGTACTGGGGCGCGTCCCAGGTGAAGTGTGTGTTCAGCGGCTCGTACAGCGTCTCGTACCCGCCACCGTAGAAAGGGGGGAAGGAGCACACGGGAGCGTCGCGGGGCACGTTCTGGAGCCACGAGCGCACGTCCTCCACCTTGTAGGAGGCCAGCGCCACATCCGACGAGGAGAGCCGCTCGACGGTCTCGGCGTGCTTGGCCTTCCACTGGTCCCGGTAGGAGCGCACGACCCGCTGATGCCACAGCCCTTCGCGGCCGACGCTGGCGAGGAACCGCGTGCCGAGCATCATCGTGGCGACCGTGCCGACGCCGTTGTCCAAGGATTCGGCCAGCCAGTCGAGTTGATCCGTGCTCTCCTCGCGGAGCTGGATGCCGACCGGTTGCCCGGTGAGCCAGCGACCGATGGCGGTGGTGTAGATGGAGACATCCGAGGAGTGCAGGGCGAAGCCCATGCCGGCCAGGGACCGTTCGATGGTGAAGTTCCCGCAGCACGGGACGTAGACCGGACCGCGCGGCCACCTGTCTGCGGTCTCGCGCACGATGGCGCGCATAGGGCCTGGGATGGTGCCCTGGAACATCTCTCGCCTCCTGGCACGAAACGACAACGCCCGGCCTGGCGGGTGCCGGGCCGGGCGCTGCGATGGAACCTAACACAAGGAGCGCATAGCCCCTTGAAATCATGTCATCTATCTTTGGAGAGCGGTTCCACCTCTCACATCAGTGTGCCTTGTTCGTACTGGTCAGCCCTCGGCGATAGCTCGCGCACGGCGTCCCCGGTGACGTCCTTCCACCAAGAGGCGAAGACTGTGCGGTGACACCACTGCTTCGGGTCCGACAGGTCCTCGAAGCAGAGCAGGACCAGCCGGTGTTCCCCCTCCTGTCCGGCTATCTCGTGGAGCAGTTCCGCTATCCGCGCCGCCCCGAGCTGGTCGAGGTCGGCTCGGTAGGCCGCGGTGAACTCCGGGAGCGGCTTGGAGAAGTACTCCCGTCGCGGCGCGAGCTCGCGCACCGCGTGCTTGAGCTGGTAGGGGAGCCGGAAGCGGGGAGCGCCCAGGGTAATGCGTACCGGTACTCCTTGCGCCGGTACGTACTCCTGGTAGCGGTTGGTGAAGAGGGTGAGCAACCTGGCTCCTTCCTTGCTGGGGACGGGTGTCCCGTCACGCGTCTGGCCCCGGTCGTAGTCGACCGGGGCCGTGGCCCCTCCCGGCCGTCGGAGCCGGGAGGGGGCCGGGTGGGCTCTGCCCACTTACCGGGGCCTGGCCGAATCATGCGACCGGGCCTGCTCAATCAGGGCCGTGCGGATGGCCGTCGGCGGCCACACCGCGCCCACACCGCGCCCGCGCCGGGCCCGGATTCCATCGTGTCGCCCGCTCGGGCCGCGCGGACACAGGCGGATGCCGGGCTCGCAGGGACGCTTGTTCCCTGCGAGCCCGATCCGGTTCAGTCCTGGTCCTGGCCCTGGTCGTTGGTCCAGTAGCCGCGGAACACGCTCAGTGCCGTGGTGGACTGGGTGACCCATTTGCGGTGCAGGCCCTCGAAGTGCGCGAGCTGGGCCTGGTATCGGGCCTGGCAGTCCCCGATTTCCTTGAAGGTCTTCCCTTCTTCGATGGCCCGGGTCAGGTCCCGTACGGACTCGGTGAGCTTCTCGCTGGCCTCGCTCAGGAGCCGTGAAGTCTCTCGGCTGTTGTGCGCGAAGTCGCGTGCGATCTCGGCGCTGGAGTCCTTGGGGCCCTTCATGGTGGGCTCGTAGGTGACCTCGTGGAACTCAAAGTAGGGGAACACGATTTCCGGCCCTTCCATTTCACTATTGAGTTGAGAAGTTTCCTTCCCTTTCTTGTACTTATATCTTAATTGAATTCACGGGCTAAGTACACATTCACCGGAAGGTAATTCTGTGAATTTCTCTCGGGAATTACCCGGTCGCGCGCCCCCTTTCACTCGCGCGAAGCCGAAGGGAGGGCGCGGCCGGATACCCGAGCCGCGCCCACTGCTGTACCAGGAAGGTGGGAGGGGGCTTGGCCTGCGCCGCACCCCCTCCTCCACCTCACTTCTCCACCGCGGCCTCCGCCTTCTTGGCCGCCTCGGCGGCGGGCTCCGCCTTCTTCTGGGCGGGGACCTTGCGCGCCGGGGTGGTCTTGATTGCCGCCCCGGCCGCCGCGCGGTGCCGCGTGCGCGCAGCCCCTGAAGGCTTGGCGGCGGGCTTGGCCGCCGCCTTCTTCGCGACCGGCTCCGGCTTCGTCTCAGCCTGGGGCTTGGCCTCCGGCTTCTGCTTCTCCTCGGTCGCGGCCTCGCCCTGCTCCTTGGCCTCCGTCCGCTCCTGCTGGACCTCGACCGCCGCCTTGTTGAACTCCGCCGCCATGACCCGCTGGATGCCCTGCGCCTTGCTGAGGAGGTTCCGGACCATCTGCACCTGGCTGTGGAGCTTGCCGACCACGCGCACGTGGCGGGTGAGGTCGCTGCCGAGGATGACTGCCAGGTCCTCCGGCTTCTGCTTCGCCAGCTCCTCCAGAAGGGGAAGCAGGACCTCTTCCGCCTTGCCGAGCCCGTCCTTGGCCTGGGCCTTGGCCTTCTTGCGCTTCTCCGTCTCCTCGGCGCTCGGGGCCTTCTCACTGGTCAGGGTGGTCTGCTGCTCCATCATCTTGAGCGCGTTGGCGAAGTGCTGCGCCTCGGCCTCGGAGTCGAAGTCGCCTCGCACGTACCGCGTCGCGGCCACCATCTGGTTGCTGGGGTTGAGCTGGGCGATGTGCCAGGCGAGGTTGGGCTTGATCTCGCCCTTGTCGACCATCTTGGAGACCTCTTCGCGCAGGGTGAGCAGCCCGAGCCGCCACTTGATGTGCGTCTCGGTCTTGCCGAACTGCTTGGCGATCTTGGCCGGGCTCCACCCCGCGGCCCGGAGGTCGGCGTACGCTCCGGCCTCCTCCATGATCGTCATGTCCTCCCGGCCGACGTTCTCGGCGATGCTGAGGACGTAGGCGCGCTCCTCGCTGGCGTCCTTGATGACCTTGGAGGGGATGACCTTGAGGCCGGCCGCCTTGCAGGCCCGCCACCGGCGCTCGCCCGCGATGAGCATGTAGGGGGTTTCGCCGCCCTCGATCGGACGGACGACGACCGGCTGGAGGAGGCCGTTCTCCTCGATGCTGCCCTTCAGCTCCTCATGCTTGGCCTCATCGAAGAACTTGCGGGGCTGCTCGGGGTTGGCGGCAATCTGGTCAATTTCGAGGTCTGCAAACATTTCCCGCGCCTTTCCAATTCCGGAAAACCCTTCCTTTTGGGTTTCCCTTTATTCTTACACTTATATCTTAATCGCAAATACCGCCAATTCAAGGGGGAATTCCTTTTAATTTCGAGAATTGCATTCCTTGGATTCAGGGGTCGCACGCCAATTCGCTGACGAATGACTGCGCACATATGGCGCGAGAAGGGCCGAGGGCTGGGCCCGGATACGAGTGAGCCCGGCGCGGGGTGAACCCCCCCCCGGCGCCCCGCCCCAAAACCCCAAAAACGAAAAACACAACACAGAAAAACAAAAACAGAAA
>NZ_JBEXKU010000108.1:0-21044 GCF_040609575.1 Streptomyces sp. NPDC004647
CTGGCAGCCGAATGCGAGCTTCTGCGAGAGCGCCCCCGACAGACTCTCATCGGCGACAAGAACTACTTCGGCCGTGGTTTCGAACGCGAACTGTCAGAGCATGGAGTCCAGTTGCTGCGGCCTGCCCGTAAAGGTGAACGGGAACGGCCTGGCGCAGCCCTGTTCAAGCCGCTGCGACAGGTCATCGAATCGATCAACGAGACCTTCAAGGGACAGCTTGACCTCGAACGGCACCGAGGGCGCACACCCGGAGGTGTCATAGCCCGCGTCATGCAACGCATCCTCGCGCTGACCGCCGCGATCTGGCACAACGACTCCACCGGACAAACCGTCCTACGCTCACTGATCGCCTACGATCACTGACCCCTTGGACTAGATCATCTAGGCAAGCACCCCCGACTGCTCGGGGGTGGGTTCGGGTTTCACCGAGGGCGGCGGGTCTCTGTCAGCGGCGTGAGGATCCCGCCGCTGTGCCCGGCCGCCACCCCACGGTGGCCGGGCACAGCTACGCCCTACCGCGAGCGGCGTCCAGAGTCCGAGGGGACTTCCCGATGCCCGATCGGCTTAGATGGCGTCATGTCGCTAGCTGATCTGCCTCCGGAGGTCCGCAAGGCTGTCGTCGCCGAGCGCCGGGAGGAGCTTGCCTCGTTCTGGCCTGGCGTGCACGGTGCCGGCGCTCGGACCACGATCAAGATGTATCCGCTGCTGTACGCCGACAAGCCCGAGTACGGGCACGCCCTGATCCGGGCGACAGACGACAAGCGGCTGCGCCGGATCGTGGAGGCGTTCGGGAAGTGCTGGCGCCGGGAGCTGGGCTACGACTTCCCACCGTTCGATGCGGACTTCGTCGACCACGAGGGGAGGCTCAACAGGGCTGAGGTGGTGCTGTTCGACGCGCAGGAGACGATGGCCACCTTCGCGATCGCGGCCGGCGCGGCGGGCCTGTCCATGGTGGAGGGGCGGCGCCAACTGGATTGGATCTGGCTGCACCCCTTCGAGCGCGGCCGTCGCCTCATGGGCATCGCGTGGACTGATCTCGAGGCCGCCTACGGCAACGACTTCCTTGTCCAGCCTCCGCTCTCGCATGCTATGCGCGGCTTTCTGGAAAGGTGCGGCGTCGACCGTGAGCGCTGGGAGCACAAGCGTCAGTAGCCGCCAGGCCAGGCGGCAAGAAGCGCACACCCCCCGGGGAGCTGGAGGGCCATTGCGGTCTTCCAGCTCCCCTTTTTCATGCCGTGGTGCATGCCGGGTGGCTGCGGCGTGCGTCGTCGACGGCTGCGGGAGCAGCTCCTCGTGCTCGCCGTCGAGTCCGTGCAGGCTTGCTCAGCAACGACGACCGAGGGACACGCGGGTCGTCACGGCCCTCGGCGAGCTGGGCCTTGCGAAGGACGGCGACCGAACCCTCCCGGAAGCCACAGTGATCGCGGGGGTCGGCGCCTGGCGGACATGGGGGCGCAATGCCATCGTTCTCGACTGGTTGCCGGCGAAGGAGGGCCGCACAGATCGGTGAGTGCTTTCCCTTCTTCGCGACCCTGGCTGACCTGGGCTACCTCGCCGCCGACGGACCTTAGCCGTCCCCGTCCGCCGCTGCCCCCGCGACGACATCTCGGTCACCGAGAAGTCGCTGAACCGAGCACACGGAGGAAGGTCTTGCCGGCGGCAGCACCTTCAGCTGAACGAGTGGGGTCCGATTGGCGCCAAGGGGCTGGTAACCATGATGTAGGACCAGCCCTGTCACAAGGCGTCGCGGCCGGGAACGGCGGCGGCCGCCTCTAGGTCACCGCGCAGAGATCGGCGATCTCGCAACTGTCGCAGGGGCGCGGGGAGCCCGACGAGTTTGTTGAAGGTCCGATCAGTTTCGGTTCCCAGCCGCTGCCTGTCAGTGACCTTCGGGGCCTTTGAAGATGTCCGGCGCCTATCGCCAAGTGCTTCCCGGCCGCAGTCGTGCGAGCGATTGACAGGCTTCCCTGTCGTCAGGTTAGCCTGTCTCTATGCTTGCTTCCGCCTTCCGTGACCCCGCACCCGCCGATATCCACGAACTGACCGAAGCCGTGCGGCGCACGGCACATATACTCGCCCGCCGCATCTGCACACACCCTTGGCCTGACGACTCTTCCGCCATGGGCTCCCCCCACAGCCTGGCCACCCTCAGGGTTCTGCGAGCGATCGACGAACTGGTCGGTGACTTGGCGGCCGAGGCGGCCCACGCCGCCGGCCACGACCAACCGGGCGCCAGCTACACCGACCTCGGCAACGCATGGGGAATCACCAAGCAGTCGGCAGCCACCAAGTGGCGTGGCGCCGTGCCACCGAAAACCGGTGCGAGCACGACGATCACAATTCGCGGCCGCGCCGCCGAGATCTTCCGCCTGCCCGACGGAGACTGGTCGTGGCGCAGCACCCGCAGCGACGGCACCCCTTGCCAAGCCGAGGAACCCTACCCGGATGATGGCGAGGCCACCGCCGCGGCCTGCGACTTCCTCCGCGGCATCACCACCCCACCGACCGCCGCAGAGCGCAGTGGTGCCGTGGCCGCTGACGCCGCCCACCGCGAGCGGCTGACCGAGCTGACGCGCCTGGTGGAACATCTCGTCCTGGACATCAGTCTGCGGGATGACGCGCCGGGCATCACTCCGGACCAGGCCCGTAAGATCATGGGCTTGCTCGACAGCCACCAGATCCACGCCAGCCCGCAGCACAGGTCGCGGGAAGTCGGTCTGGCGTACGCAGACGCCTCGCAACTCGTTGCGTCGCTCGAAAACGCCTTGGCGGATCTATATCAAAAGCTGCGCGAGGTTGCCATGTCTGGTTCCGACACCTATGGCATCCCCCGCCATTACCTGCGGGAAGCGCACGAGCTGTTGGACTACGTCCGGCCGCACACCGACTGACTGTGATTGCCGCTTCTGATAATCAGCGTTCTCTGAAGCCGAACTGCGCTCTAGTCAGCGCCCGACTCGGGAGTGGCACACAACTACCCTGCCAGGACAACGCCTACCGGACGAGACCACGGCTGCACGGCCACCCGACCGCACCCGAACATCACCTTCCCTACCACCCCCTCGACGGTGAACTCCCATGACCGATGATCCCGCGTCCTCTCCCATGGCCGCAGACGTTGAGAATCTGCGCGAGCGCCTGGCGGTCTATCGCGAAGTCAGCGCCGACCTGCCCCAGATTCTGGCCGACCTCAACGCAGCCGGCCTCGCCCCTCCACCCTCGCCGAGGAAGCGGTCTGCCCCTCGATGCAGTGTGTGAGATCCTCAACCTCCCAACCCCTCCAGGAGCGTCTGGGCGAACTCAGAACACCGACCCAGAACCTGATCGCTATGTTTCGCCTGCGGCCGACCCTTTGCCCGATGACCAGGCACGCGAGGCCATCGCCACGCTGGAAGCTCACGGCATTCAGCTCGCGACGCAGCCCGACGGACAGCCCCACGACCTGCGATGCACAGCAGGTGCGCACACACCTCGAAGTCGCCCTGTCCCGCGTGCCTGAGAACTTGCACAACCAGGTGCAGGCAGGAGGCACCCAGAACCGAACTAATGAGATCCGGGTGAACTTGTTGTGGGAGGCGTACCAACTCCTTGACGGCGTCTGCACCAACGGCTGCGGGCGTGGCGCTCTGACCGCAGCCCCATACGCACCAGTCGCAGGCCCCTTCCACCGAGACCGCACCGCACCCGGCCCAACCTCACGTGCTCGGCACACACGCGGCAGCGGCGGTCGTTGATCCCGGTCACAGCGTCAATGGCCCCAGCGGCCCTTCCCCAAGACGATGACGGCGCCCCCCAAGGCGGCGCTCGACCTCCCGAAAACAGCCGACCATCAGGAGATTCCGCATACCGAATGCGATGGCCCTGCTTGCCTAGTTCACCGCGAGCTGCGAGGTGTCGGTGCAGTCACGCCCGCTCTCTGTCCAGCGCCGGGAGTGTTCGGCGGGCGATTTCGCGGCCGATCGGGAGGGATCCGGTCGCCGCGGGGGACGGGGCGTTCAGGACGTGGATCACGCCGGGGGACTCCGTGATGACGAAGTCGTCGACCAGCGTCCCGTCCGGCAGCACCGCCTGGGCCCGTACGCCCGCCGGGGCCGGTGTCAGGTCCTCGTCCGCGACGTCCGGGAGCAGCGTCTCTGATTGGCTTAGGGATACCGTGTCAGACGCAGTACCGGGACAGGGGGTTACGCCCTGTATGGGCCAATCGTCTTCGTGCCCTGGTGCCGGAGTGCTGCCGCGAAGCGGCGTTTCCGGCCCGTGTGAGCACGTCCCTCCGGACGCTGGCCGGTCAGAGGTGTGCGGCCTGACCGGGGAGGGTGCCCGACGTCGCCTGGGCGCCGGGCGTGCGCCTCACACTCTGCCACAGCATCGCTACGGATGGCTAATCCAACTGGTGAGCCTGCGCACCGCCTCCGCGAAGGCGTGCTTGGGTCAGATGGACGCCGAGGAAGGGGAACCGGGGGTCGGGCACCGGGTAGACGAGGCCGCGGACCAGGTCCCGCCGCTCTGGCACCAGCTCGTAGTACTCCCCGCGGAAGGGCACGATCCGCATGCCGGGGTCGTCGCCCGCGAGCCGCGCCACCTGGTCGCAGTGCAGCCCTGCGCAGTTGACCAGCGCGCGCGCCCGGAGCACGGTCCCGTCCGCCGTACGGACCGCGATCCGGGAGGCCCGGCGTCCGATGACCCGGACCTCGGCCCCGTTCCGGATCCGCCCGCCCGCGTTCTGGACGAGCCCGGCCAGCCGGTCCGCTACCGCCGTGAAGTCGCACACGCCCGTGGTGCACACGTGAATGGCGGCGAGGCCCCGCACATGCGGCTCGCGTTCCGCGATCTGGGCCTGGCCCAGCTGGCGCACCGGAATGCCGTTCTCCCGCCCGCGCTGGACCAGGGCATGTAGCCGCGGCAGCTCGGCCCGCACGGTGGCGACGATCAGCTTGCCGGTCACCTCGTGCGGAATGTCGTGCTCGGCGCAGAACTTGACCATCTCCGTGGCGCCGCGGACCGCGAACCGCGCCTTCAGGGACCCCGGCCGGTAGTAGATCCCGCTGTGGATCACGCCGCTGTTGCGCCCGGTCTGGTGCCGCGCGGGGCCGCTCTCCTTCTCCAGGACGGTGACGCGGGTACCGGGCGCGGCGCGAGCGCGTACGCGGCCGACAGGCCGACGATCCCGCCCCCGATTACCAGCACATCGTGTCCTGTGCCACCGCCACCGCTCCACCTCCACTCAGTTGAGGTCCTGGTGGTGGTCCCGCGCCGTACCGTGTGGCGCGTCGGGACCAACCCGAGCGTGCGAGGGGAGCACCTGTCCGGCCGTGTAGGTGTCAGTCGTCAGGCTGACGAATCCCGGGATGTGCTTTCACGCTCATCCCCGTTACTGAACGAGCAGTCGTCTGCTGCGGAAGCCCCTCAGGCTCACCGTGATCACCGCAGTCCCGCCGGAACGGTCGCGGCTGCCGTCCCGGGGCCCACGCCCAGGGCGAGCGCCGCGAGGAAGTCCTCGCGGGTGTCCACGTCGCGGCGTACGGACTCCACTCCGTGCAGCAGGATCTCGCGCGCCCCGGAGGCTCTGTGCCGGTCCCGGGAGTGCCCTCCGAACGCCGGGGCCAGGTCCACCCCGTGCGCTGCCGCCAGGAATGTCGTGCCGATCCCCGCCGCGTCGGCCAGAAACGTCCGCGGAAATGCCCCGGCCGCCGCCAGAACGCGGGCCAGCTCGGCAGGGCGCAGCGCCGGCAGGTCGGCGTTGAGCGCCGCCACGCGCGCCTCCGGGCGCTCTCCCCGCACCCACCGCGCCCCGTGCGCGAGCGCCGCGTTCAGCCCCGCTCCCGGGGTGTCCGGCAGGGTACGGGCGCCGAGGGCCGACAGTTCGGCCCGCGCGAGCGGATCGTCGGTGACCACCAGCACATCCCGTACGTCCGCACAGCCGAGCGCGGCGGCCACAGTGTCCTGGGCGAACGCGAGCGCGAGGCCGGAGCGCAGGCCGGCCCCCGCCGCCTCGGCGAGCCTGCTCTTGGCCAGTGACAGCGGCTTGAGGGGCACCACAAGGGACCATCCGCCGCCCGCCGCGGCCTCTCCGACTCTTCGCATCGCCCTCCTTCTCAATTCTCAATTGCCCTGAGTTCGGGTCCAAGAGTGGGGGAGGGGCACTGGCGTCGCGCGCTCGACCTCCAGCAGCGGCAGCAGCTCCGGCAGGTGCCCGTCCGATGCCATTGCCGCCTCCTCGCGCTGGGCCGGGACCTCGCCGTACGTGGTCGTCCGGGGGCGGGACGGGCGGCCCGCCGCGTCGGCGATGGCGGCCAGGTCGCGGATCGAGCGGTACGAGCCGTAACTCGAGCCCGCCATACGGGAGATGGTCTCTTCCATGAGCGTGCCGCCCAGGTCGTTGGCCCCGGAGCGCAGCATCTCGGCGGCGCCCTCCGTGCCGAGCTTCACCCAGCTGGTCTGGATGTTGCGGATGTGCGGGTGGAGGAGGAGGCGGGCCATGGCGGTGACGGCGCGGTTGTCACGGGTGGTGGGGCCGGGGCGGGCGATGCCAGCGAGGTAGACGGGCGCGTTGGTGTGGATGAAGGGGAGGGTGACGAACTCGGTGAAACCGCCGGTCTCCTGCTGGATTTGGGCCAGCAGCCTCAGGTGGCCGAGCCAGTGGCGGGGCTGGTCCACGTGGCCGTACATCATCGTCGAGGAGGAGCGGATGCCCAGCGAGTGGGCGGCTCTGATGACCTCGACCCAGGTGGCGGTGGGCAGTTTGCCCTTGGTGAGGATCCAGCGGACCTCGTCGTCGAGGATCTCCGCGGCGGTGCCGGGGATGGTGTCCAGGCCCGCTTCCTTGGCGGCCGCCAGCCACTCCCCGATGGACATCCCCGTACGCGTCGCGCCGTTGACGACCTCCATGGGCGAGAAGGCGTGCACATGCATGCCCGGGACGCGCTCCTTCACGGCGCGCGCGATGTCGAAGTACGCGGTGCCGGGCAGGTCGGGGTGGATCCCGCCCTGCATGCAGACCTCGACCGCGCCGACGTCCCAGGCCTGCTGGGCGCGGTCGGCGACTTGGTCCAGGGACAGGGTGTAGGCGTCGGCGTCGGTACGGCGCTGGGCGAAGGCGCAGAAGCGGCAGCCTGTGTAGCAGACGTTGGTGAAGTTGATGTTGCGGGTGACGATGTAGGTCACCTCGTCCCCGACGGCCGCGCGGCGCACGTCGTCGGCGATCCGGCACAGCGCGTCCAGGGCCGGGCCTTCGGCGTGGAGGAGGGCGAGGGCTTCGGGGTCGGTGAGCCGGGTCGGGTCGTCGGCTGCCACGGCCAGGGCCGACTTCACATCCGCGTCGATACGGGAGGGGGCCATGCCGGGGGCCGCGGCCTCGCGCAGCGCCTCCCAGTCCCCGTAGACCTCGTCGAAGTCGTCGCGGCGGTCGGCGGTGCGGCCTTCGGTGTCGATGGTGTGGTGCAGGTCCGTGCGGCCCGCGGAGGCGAAGGCCTCTTCGGGCTCCTGCCAGGGGCGGCCTTCCACCACGGCGTCCTCGCGCGCGAGGCCGGTGTCCGGCTCGGCCAGGGCGGTCACGTGCGGCAGCAGACGGGGGTCCAGCCAGGGCTCGCCGCGCTGGACGAACTCCGGGTAGACGGCCAGGCGTTCCCGCAAGGAGAAGCCCGCGGCGGCGGAGCGTTCGGCGAGCTCGTCGATCTGCGGCCAGGGACGTTCGGGGTTGACGTGGTCCGGAGTGATCGGAGAGACGCCGCCCCAGTCGTCGATCCCGGCGCCGATGAGCCGCGCGTACTCGTCGTCCACCAGGTTGGGCGGCGCCTGGAGGCAGCCGGAGGGGCCCATGATGTGCCGCGCGACGGCGACGGTGGCGACCAGTTCGTCCAGTTCCGCGTCCGGCATGCCGCGCATCGCCGTGTCCGGCTTGGCGCGGAAGTTCTGCATGATGAGTTCCTGGATGCCGTGGTACGCGCGCGAGACGCGGCGTAGAGCGAACAGCGACTCCGCGCGCTCCTCGTACGTCTCCCCGATCCCGATCAGCAGCCCGCTGGTGAAGGGGACGGAGCTGCGCCCGGCGTCCTCCAGGACGCGCAGCCGGACGGCCGGCTCCTTGTCCGGGGAGCCGTAGTGCGGCCCACCGGGCTCGCTCCACAGCCGGGTCGCCGTGGTCTCCAGCATCATGCCCATCGACGGGGCGACGGGCTTGAGCCGCTGGAAGTCCGTCCACGTCATGGCGCCGGGGTTGAGGTGCGGCAGCAGCCCGGTCTCCTCCAGGATGCGGATCGACATCGCGCGTACGTACGCGATGGTGTCCCCGTATCCTTCGGCCTCCAGCCACTCGCGGGCCTCGGGCCAGCGATCCTCGGGGCGATCCCCCAGCGTGATCAGCGCTTCCTTGCAGCCCAGTTCCGCACCGCGCCGGGCGATGGCCAGGACCTCATCGGGGGACATGAACGCCCCGTGGCCCGCCCGGCGCAGCTTGCCGGGGACGGTGGCGAAGGTGCAGTAGTGGCACTTGTCCCGGCACAGCCGCGTGAGCGGGATGAAGACGCTCTTGGAGTACGTGATGACGCCGGGGCGGCCCGCGGCTTCCAGTCCGGCGTCGCGCACACGGGCCGCGGATGCGCACAGGTCCTCCAGGTCCCCCCCGCGGGCCTGGAGGAGCACGGCGGCCTCGACGACGTCCAGCGCCACGCCGTCGCGGGCACGGCGCAGCGCCCGCCGCATGGCATTCGCCGTCGGTGCGGACTGCTCGGACCCCTGCGTGCTCGTCGTCATCCTCGTCGAGTGAGCTGGTAGTCGATGCGCGAGTCCGACCGGTGCAGGTTGTGCGTGCCGGGCAGGGAACCGAACTCGGGCGGAGCTTCGAGGTCCTTGATGCCATCAGGGAACTCCGGCTCCTCCCGCTTCCGGCGGAGGTAATCGAGATCGAGTTCAGCAGTGAGGATCCCGGGGCCGTCCAGGGTGCCGTGGACCCTGTCCGGTGCGGCGATCATGGCGTAGCCGCGGTTCAGTCCGGTGGCCAGGTCGAGGGGCTTCAACTCTTTGGTCACATGCTTCTTGCGCAGCGGACCGTCGAAGAGGTTCACGGTCGTGGCGGTGTAGATGACATTTTCGCCGGCGCGCGCCTTCGCCTGGGTCTGCCATGCATCCTTGAATCCGAGGTCATCGATCATGATGCCGGCAGGGAACACGCAGATATCGGCACCCCGGGTGGCGTATGTGCGAGCGATCTCGGGGACGTAGACCTCGCTGCAGATGCCCACACCGAGCTTTCCCCAGCCCATGTCGAACACTGGCAACTCGTGCCCGGGGACAAAGTCGAAATCCCAGAAAGCCCCTCCGGCGTACAGGCCGTTGTAGTAGTTGGCCAACGGGTCCTGCGTGCCCTCCGGGTCCTCCGGGTTCGCCGGGCCCGGGTGGGTGCGCAGGTAGCGGCCACGGATCTCTCCGTCACGTCCGATCACGACGGCGGCGATGTGGTAGGCCCGCTCGCCGCCAGGGGCCTTCACTGTCGTGCCGAAGACCACGTCGATGCCGTGGCGCTTCGCCGCCTGGCGCATCGGCTCGATGACCTCGTAGCGGTGCTTCCAGGACACGGGGCCGGGGGAGGTCTCGGGGAATACGGCTATGTCTGCCTTCATCCGCGCTGCCTCGGCGACGTGGCCGAGGCCGTCGTCGAGCATCCTCGGGGCCTCGGGGCCGCCATAGGCTTGCGATTGGATCATTGCGAGCCGCAGGGATTTCTGTCTCATAGGGACCTCCGAACTTTTGTGGTGGTGACGGTGCGGGCGCGTCTGGCGCAGGTTGCGCAGTCCCGCTGTGGTCACGGGGGCGTCGGCTGATGATCGGCGTACTCGATCTCGATCCAGAGCGCGGTCACGGTTTCGTCACCGCGGTTTACCAGTCGGTGTGGCGTGGAGGAGTCATACGAGATGGAGTCGCCCGCGTTCAGGACGTGGGTCTCGGTCCCTTGCTCACGCTCTAGCAGGACGTCGAGGGTGCCGGAGATGACGCGGCCGAGTTCCCAGCCAGGATGCCGCATGTACCCCGTCCTGGTCGAAGCTCCTCCAGGCTCATAGACGATGTCTTTGCTACTCGCCCTCGGCATGCCGGCATGACCCGGCGCGCCGGCATTAAACCCCCAGCGCACTCCGTGCTCGAGGTCGATAACGCGCTGGCCTTCCTTGCGCACCACCGTCGTGGCCGTGGTGGCCAGGGGCGGCTGAGCAGCAGCAGCGGTCACAGGCGTCGGGTCGTTGCTGGCGATGCCGAAAAGAACGCTGTCATCCGTCACGTGCAGTTGAGCGCAGAGGCTTTGCAAGGTTCCCACGGACGGCACATCGACGCCCCGTTCGAGGTTGGAGAGGTATGGCCGCGAGATCTCGGCCAAATCGGCAAGTTGCTTCTGCGTCAGGTCTTCCTTGTTGCGCGCGGCAGCCAGTCGCTTCCCCTGCTCGGGCCCCCACTCTTCGATCTTGCGCTTCGCTGCCACTCGGGGCTCCTCCTGAAGAGTCTTGGACCGCGGGCCGGTCGAGCCGGCGGTGACCATCGGTTGGGGGGAGCTGGTCCTCCCCGCCTCATGCGGTGTAACCAGTGTAATGAAGTCTTGTTTGGTCATGCATACGGGAGCTTCGGCCGGGCCTGCATGTCTGTGACCTTTGGGTAACCGCTGATCATCCAGTAATGAGTGGTGCTCCGCAGGCTGCGACGTGATCTCCGGATCTTAACTTCTGGGCCGTCATCCCCTTGACACGTTGTACAGGTCTACCCGACATTTGTAAAGTAAACATTACACGGTTGGTGGCGGTGGGTGCGGCTTTCAGCGACACCGCACCGGCACGACGGAGGAGCACCACCACCTCAGCGATGCGGGAGGCCAAGACCATGCAGGCCGAGCAGCACATCCCATGCCAGCCGATCGGCAAGACGACGATCATGACCGGTGCCCGTTCCGGACGAGATGCTGGTGTCGCCGGTGCCCCGGCAGCTGCCGAGGCACGGCTTACCGGGGTACGTCGCGGCAGCACGCGCCGCTGTGCCGCCCCCTGGGGCATCCGGCCTGCCGGTGACGCTGTCCAGAAGGTCGCTCCCGACATTCCCATATCCGACGCACCTGGACACAGGCTCCCTGCGGCCCAGAAGCCGTACGGATCCATCCCGATCCACGGCACCAGAGTCTTCCGCGCGGGCGCGCGGTGTCGCCAGCACCGGCGGAAGATGCCCTCGGCGGCTCGTGGGCCGGTCCCGCCCGCGGCAGGGCGTTCCCCCGGCGTCGCAGAGGGTGAGCTGCCATGTTCCGGAATGCACCCGCCGACGCCGGGGTCGACCCCCAGGCCGCTGATGGTGCAGGTCTGCCGATCTCATCCCGTGGGTGGCCGGTGTCCAGCGTGACCCAGCCGCAGCTGCTGGGAGCGCTGGTCCTGCTCAGCGCTCTGTTCACGGTGCTGTTCCCGGCCACCGACGTCATCCACGTCATGTGCCGCGGGCGGCACGTCGCCAGGCTGCCGGGGGCCGAGGCCACCTACCGCGACATTCTCGCCCACTCCCTTCCCTGACCGCAGAATCGAGGAGCCCCATGGGCATAGCAACGTATGGGACCAACGCCGTCGACTGGGAACAACGCGTCGACATGGATCGCCTGCGCACCGAGCGGCTGCAACGCCTTCAGGCCCAGCTGGAAGCCTCAGAGCTCGGGGCACTGCTGACGTTTGATTTCCACAACATTCGCTACATGACCGCCACTCACATCGGCACCTGGGCGATGGACAAGCTCATCCGTTTCGCGCTGCTGCCACGCGGTGGGAAGCCCGTCGTGTGGGATTTCGGCTCCGCCGCACGCCATCACCAGCTCTACAACCCCTGGCTGGAGGGCAGAGCGCACGCCGGTCTGTCCACCCTGCGAGGAGCCATGCCCCCGCAGGCCGGCCGCGCCGAGGACGTGGCCAGCAAGGTGCATGCCGTTCTGGCCGAACACGGCCTGGAGAACGAGCCGGTCGGCGTGGACATCGCCGAAATGCCGGTGCTGGCGGCCTTGGGGGACCGGGGGCTGACTGTCACCGACGGCCAGCAGGTGTTCCTCAGCGCCCGGCGGATCAAGACCAAGGACGAAATCACCCTGCTGACGACGGCGGCCAGCATGGTCGATGCCGCCTACCACCAGCTCTACGAGTTCCTGCGCCCCGGCGTCCGTGAGAACGAATGCGTGGGCCTGGTCGCCAAGGTGTTGTTCGACCTGGGCTCCGAGCAGGTCGAAGGCGTCAACGCGATCTCTGGTGAGCGCTGCTCACCGCACCCGCACGTCTTCTCGGACAAGATAATCCGCCCCGGTGATCCGGCCTTCTTCGACATTCTGCACTCCTACCAGGGCTATAGGACCTGCTACTACAGGACTTTCGCCGTCGGCAGCGCCTCACGGGGCCATCGGGACGCCTACCGTCGCTGCCGCGAGTACATGGACCAGGCCATCGCGCTGGTCAAGCCTGGCGCCACCACGGCCGACATCGTCTCGGTGTGGCCCCGAGCCGAAGAGTTCGGCTTCGCCAACGAGGAGCAAGCGTTCGGGCTGCAGTACGGCCACGGCGTGGGCCTGTCCATCTGGGAAAGGCCCATCTTCTCCCGCCTGAACTCCCTCGACTACCCCGAGGTCCTCGAGGAGGGCATGGTCTTCGCCCTGGAAACGTACTGGCCAGCCCCCGACGGTACGGCGGCACGCATCGAGGAAGAGCTCGTCGTGACCCGTGACGGGTGCGAGGTCATCACGCTGTTTCCCGCCGAAGAACTGTTGACCACAGGCCCCCGCTACCACGCTGTCGGCGGCGATCTGCCGATTGTGCGTGACCCCCAATCCCACCGCAACACCCAAATATCCGGAGGTGAGTGACGTGACGACCCCCGGCCACCAGGAGGCGGCATCGCCGTCGGCTCCCGCCAGCCAGGACGACCTGCTGGCGATGCTGGAACAGATGGCGGTCATCCGCTACACCGAGAAAGCCGCCTACGACCTGTTCATGAAGGGCCTGGTGAAGGGCACCACCCACCTGGCCGCCGGCCACGAAGCGATCGCCGTCGGCGCCAGCGCGGCACTCCGGCCCGACGACTACGTTTTCGCCACCTACCGCGGCCACCACCACGCCCTCGCCCGCGGGCTGTCGCCCGAAGCTTGCCTGGCCGAGCTGATGAGCCGCGCCACCGGTTCCAGTCGCGGCAAGGGCGGCAGCATGCACATGACCCACGCCAAGGGCAACATGCTCGGCTCCTACGCGATCATCGGAGCCCACCTGCCCATGGCCTCCGGTGCGGCGTGGTCCGCGCAACGACGGGGCACCGAGCAGATCGCCGTGGCCTTCTTCGGCGACGGTGCGACGAATATCGGCGTGTTCCACGAGACGTTGAACCTCGCCGCGGTCTGGAAGCTGCCGGTGCTGTTCATCTGCGAGAACAACCTCTATATGGAGTACACCTCGATCGCCTCGGTCACGGCGGTGGAGCACCCGGCTGCGGACCGCGCACCGGCCTACAACATGCCGGCAGAGATCGTGGACGGCAACGACGTTCTCGCGGTGCGCGATGCCGTCGCGCGGGGTGCCGCACGCGCCCGTGCCGGTAAAGGCCCGACGATCATCGAGGCGCTCACCTACCGGCACTACGGGCACTCCCGGACAGACCCCGGCAAGTACCGGCCTGAGGAGGAAGTTCGGGAGTGGCTCGCGCCAGAGCGGGACCCTCTGCCACGACTGGAACAGCGCGTCCGCGACACCGGAGCCGACCCCGCCCCCGCCCTGTCCCGAGCTCGCGCCACCGTCGACGCGGCGATCGAAGCCGCCAAGGCCGCCCCACTGCCAGACCCGAGCGAAGCATTCACCGATGTATGGGCCGAGGAGGGAACAAAATGGCGGAACTGATCCCCTATCGCCAGGCCGTCGCCGAAGGTATCGCCCGCGAAATGCGCCGCGACCCCTCCGTCGCCATCGTGGGCGAGGACGTCGGCGCCGCCGGCCACGTGTTCAAGATCACGGCCGGGCTGTTCGAGGAATTCGGCGCCGACCGGGTCCGCGACACCCCGATCAGTGAGCAGGGGTTCCTGGGAATGGCCATGGGTGCCGCCATGACGGGCATGCCCACCATTGCAGACCTGATGTTCGCCGACTTTGCCGCGAACGGTTGGCCATACATCGCCAACGAGATCCCCAAAGTTCGTTATATGACGGGCGGTCAGATCAAGAAGTTGCCGCTGGTCATCCAGTTCGCCAACGGGGGAGGTTTGGGCTTTGGAGCCCAGCATTCGCAGGCGATCGAGTCCTGGCTGCTGACCATCCCCGGTATCCGCATCGTCGCCCCGTCCACCCCCGCCGATGCTACCGGCCTGATGGCCAGCGCCATCCGCGCAGGCGACCCCGTGGCCTACCTCGCACACAAAGCGCTGCTGGCAACCAAAGGCACCCCGGCCCCGCCCGACCACGTGGTGCCGCTGGGCGAGGCCGCCATTCGCCGTGAGGGCCATGATGTGACCCTCGTGGCGCTGGCCTGGTCGGTGCCCCTGGCGCTGCAGGCAGCCGAACAACTGGAGGCAGAAGGCATCTCCGCGGAAGTGATCGACCTGCGCTGCCTCAACCCCCTGGACACGCAAACGGTCAAGACCAGCGTCGCGAAGACCAACCGTCTGGTCATCGTCGAAGAAAATCCCTATCAGGGCGGGTGGGGCGCCACCGTCGCTTCCCTCATCGGCCAAGAATCCTTCACTGACCTCGACGCCCCGATCACCCGGATCGCGGCCGCCAACGTCCCGCTGCCGTTCGCCGACATCCTCGAACAGCAGGTGCTGCCCTCCGTAGCCGGAGTCACCGACACCGTCCGCCAACTCCTGAACACCTGACTATCCACGGTGCTCGGAAGGGAAACGATTCGCCATGACGCACAGCACCAGACCCACACCACCGGCCCCCGACCCCCAGCGCGGCCGGGTCGTGCACGGTGTCGTCGACGGAGAGGGCCTGTACTACGCCGGACTGGCCACGGCCGGACCCTTCGTGTTCATGTCCGGCCTGCCCGTGGACAGCAACGGCACCGAACCGGACGAAACGCGGGTCCCTCCGCCCTACCATCTGGCCCCGGCAGCCCACACCCATCGCCAGACGAACTTCATCTACCACCGCTACGTCGAGCTGCTGCGCGAGGTCGGCTCCTCGCTCGCGGACGTGGTGCAAATCGAGCAGTACATCCGGCGCAAGCCGCACGGCGACCCCTACATCCAGGCCAGCCGTGCCAAGGGATTCCTCGATCGCGGCCGCCCGGCCAGCGCGCTGATCTCCACCGGCCCTCTCTGGCCTAAGCACGCCACGATCGCCCACACGGGCATCGCGGTATCGCCGGCCTACGGCGCCCGCAAGGAAATCGTCCCCGCCCGCCGCGGGCGGCTCGCCACGCTGTGGAAGCGGCTTCTCAGCCTCCTTCCCCTGCCTGTGAAGCAGCTTCTCGGACGGCGTCTTCGCCTGGGCAGGTATCACGAAAGCCTCACCCGCGCCTCCTACGGTGAAGCCCTGGCCGAGGAAGGCCCGTTCAACGAGGTACTGACCGGCGGCGGATACGTATTCACGGTCGGCGACACCGCCGTCGACTGGGAAGCAAGCGACATCCACGCCGACGCCAAAGTGGACGACCTGGTGTGGTGGGGCAGCGAAATCCGCAGCGAAACCGAATTCGTCCTCAGCCGCCTGGAGAGCTACCTGAACCGGGTCGACGCAAGCCTGGACGACGTGGTCCACATGACCGTCTACCTCACCGACCCCGCCGACCTGTACGAGCTGGACCTGGTCTGGCGCCGCCGGTTCCGCACCGACCCGCCCGCCCGTACCGTCATCCCCTGCGCGGGCCTGGGCATCCCCGCCTTCGAAGGCACCGACCTGCACCACCGCGACCGTGCCGTCCGCATGGAACAGATGAGCCAGTCCCTGAGACCCGGCCACGGCTACACCAAACAGGTCGTCAGCACCGGTGTCCGGCCCCTGACTCACGAGACGGAGGCCATCAAGGCCGGGCCCCTGCTGTGGACCTCCGGCCTCCTCGCCGGCGACGCCTCAGGCCTGCACGACACCCGCATCCAGCTCGACTACTTGTTCACCCGTCTCGACGCGATCTGCCAAGCAGGCGGAACCACACTCGACAACCTCGTCCGACTGCGAGCCTTCGTCACCGACCCCGCCGACGGCCACCTCGTCTACGAGGCACTCCGCCAGTTCATCCCCACCGACCCGCCGACCGTCATCGTCACCGGCGTACCCGCGCCCCTGCACGTGCCAGGCGCACGCGTCGTCCTCGATGGCGTCGCCTACGCCCCCGAGCCCTGACACCACCACAGCCCCGCAGCAAGGAAATTCCATGTCCACATGCTCACTCGAGCGCCCGGCCCCCCCGACAACCGCCGAACTGATCGGCAAGCACGGTCTCGGGAAACTGATCAACCACGACGACATCAATCTCACCAACCTGACCCGCCCCCAAGCGCACGCACGCGACAAGGTCCGCGCGGCCCTGGAAGGCCGAGCCGACCCCGAGAAGATCGACGACGCGATTCTGGTCACCGACGAAATCGTCGGGAACGCATTCCAGCACGGCGGCGGCCCGGTCTCCCTCAGCCTCGACATCTACGAGCAGGGCGCCGCCGTAAGAGTCTCCGACCACGGAACTGACACCTGCGCCGTCCCGCCCGTGCCATTCAACCCATCGGCCGACCTGGACGCTGGAGGCCTCATCGACGTGGCCAGGGCGGCGGAGAACGGGCACGGCATGTACCTCGCCAGCCTCCTGGCCACCGCCATGACCACAGAAGAGGCCGACCACGGCAAAACAGTCGTCGCCCTCTTCGCCTTCGCGATCAGCGGTGACCGCCCCGATCCTGCACCGCGGCACCAGCAGGACAGTCCCCGCTCAGGGACAGCACGCCCGACTCACCGCCCTCCGCAGTCCGCGGCACGCCAACCCCGCACAGATCGTTAGGAGCAACAGAAACCATGGCGGCTTCCGTAACCCTGCCGGCGCTCGGTGAGAGCGTGACCGAGGGCACCGTCACCCGCTGGCTGAAAGCCGAGGGCGAGCGGGTCGAGGCCGACGAGCCACTGCTCGAGGTGTCCACCGACAAGGTCGACACCGAGATCCCGGCCCCCGCATCCGGCGTGCTCTCCTCCATCAAGGTGGCCGAGGACGAGACCGTCGAGGTCGGCGCCGAGCTGGCCATCATCGACGACGGTACGGGAGCCCCAGCCGAGGCACCGTCCGCCGAGGCCGCTCCGGCCCCGGCCCCCGCGCCTGCGCCAAAGGCCCCGGAGGCCGAGGCCCCCGCCCCGGCTCCGGCGCCTGCCCCGCCCGCCCCGGCTCCCGCGCCGACGCCCGCTCCCGCTCCCGCTCCGCAGGCTCCGGCCGCCCCGGCCCCGGCTGCCCCGGTCAGTGAGGTCGAGGGCGTGTACGTGACCCCGCTGGTGCGCAGGCTCGCCGTGGAGAACGGTGTGGACCTGGCGACGGTCAAGGGCACCGGCGTCGGTGGCCGCATCCGCAAGCAGGACGTCCTCGCCGCCGCCGAGGCGCTCAAGTCCGCCGCTGCCGCCCCGGCCGCGCCCGCCGCAGCCCCGAAGGCCGCTGCCGTCGAGCCGTCCACCTTGCGCGGCCAGACGGTCAAGATGACCCGCATGCGCAAGGTCATCGGCGACAACATGGTGAAGGCGCTCCACGAGCAGGCCCAACTGACCTCTGTGCTCGAGGTGGACGTCACCAAGATCATGCGGCTGCGCGCCAAGGCGAAGGAGAGCTTCGCGCAGCGCGAGGGCGTCAAGCTCTCGCCGATGCCGTTCTTCGTCAAGGCCGCCGCCCAGGCGCTGAAGGCCCACCCGGCCATCAACGCCAGGGTCAACGAGGCCGAGGGCACCATCACCTACTTCGACACCGAGTCCATCGGTATCGCGGTGGACTCCGAGAAGGGTCTGATGACCCCGGTCATCAAGGGCGCGGGCGACCTCAACATCGCCGGTATCGCCAAGAAGACCGCGGAGCTGGCCGGCAAGGTCCGGGGCAACAAGATCGCCCCGGACGACCTGTCCGGCGCGACCTTCACCATCAGCAACACCGGCTCGCGCGGCGCGCTGTTCGACACGGTCATCGTGCCCCCGAACCAGGCGGCCCTCCTGGGCATCGGTGCGACCGTCAAGCGCCCGGTGGTCATCGACCACCCGGAGCTCGGCGAGACCATCGCCGTCCGCGACATGACGTACCTGTCCCTCTCCTACGACCACCGCCTGGTGGACGGCGCCGACGCCGCTCGCTACCTGGTGGCGGTCAAGGAGATCCTCGAGGCCGGTGAGTTCGAGGTCGACCTCGGCATCTGACCAATTTCGGCTGCGACCCTGCCGGATATCCACTGATGCCCGACGCACCTGCGCGGTACTCCAGCGGCCGTCCGCAAAGGCGCACCACCAGTAGGGAATACCCCATAGGGGTATAAGGATTATGGGATGTGGGGCTCGGGGACGGGCCGCACTGGACGGAATGGGGAAGAAGGTCATGGACCATAGCGCTCACCACGCCGGAACCGCGCACGACCACAACACCCACGAGGGTCACGCGGACCATGCCGCTCACCTCGGCGGGCACACTCACGCAGGAGCCTCCTGGTCAACGGCTGCAAAGGCGACGCTGCACTGCCTGACCGGCTGTGCCATCGGCGAGATCCTCGGCATGGTCATCGGCACCGCCCTGCTGTGGGGCAACGCGCCGACCATGGTCCTCGCGATCACGCTTGCGTTCCTCTTCGGCTACTCGTTCACGCTGTTCGCCGTCCGCCGGGCCGGCCTGGACTTCAAGACCGCGATCAAGGTGGCACTGGCCGCCGACACCGTTTCCATCGCCGTGATGGAACTGGTCGACAACGCCATCATCGCCCTGACCCCAGGTGCGATGGACGCCCACCTGTCGGAGGGGCTGTTCTGGTCGGCCCTCCTGGGCGGGTTCGCGGTCGCCTTCCTGATCACCACACCCGTGAACAAGTGGATGATCGGCCGGGGCAAAGGCCACGCCGTCGTCCACGCCTATCACTGAGGCCGAACCGGCACGCGCCCGTGGCGCCCCCATACCGACAGGGGTGTTCTGGGCGCGCCTCGACCTTCCTCATACGACGCCGACGCGCCCCGCTACCGGGTGGCGGTCAAGGAGATCCTCGAGGCCGGCGAGTTCGAGGTCGACCTCGGCATCTGACTAACTGCATGCTTTGGCCCTGCGGACATCTCAACTCGGCGCTCAGTGAAAGCCACACGCAGCTTCCTGGGCGCCACGATCCCACGCATTGCTGGGACAGGCCCAGGAAGAAGGTAGAAACTTATGGCGACAGCCGACGCTACAGGTGGTGCCCCGCGGAAGATCCCGGCCAAGGACCCGTGGGACCTCCCCGACGTATCCGGCCTGGTGGTCGGTGTGCTCGGCGGCACCGGTGACCAGGGGCGGGGGCTTGCGTACCGGCTGGCCAGGGCGGGCCAGAAGGTGATCATCGGCTCGCGCTCCGTCGAGCGGGCAAAGACCGCCGCCGGTGAGCTGGGCCTGGGCATCGAGGGCGCCGAGAACGCCGACTGCGCGCGGCGCAGCGATGTGGTGATCGTCGCGGTTCCGTGGGAGGGGCACGCCAAGACCCTCGAGACGCTGCGCGAGGTACTCACGGGCAAGCTGGTCATCGACTGCGTCAACCCGCTGGGCTTCGACAAGAAGGGCGCCTACGCGCTGAAGCCGGAGGAGGGCAGCGCCGCCGAGCAGGCCGCGGCACTGCTGCCGGAGGCGCGGGTCACCGCCGCCTTCCACCACCTGTCCGCGGTGCTGCTCCAGGACGAGTTGGTCGAGGAGATCGACACGGATGTGATGGTGCTGGGCGAGTCGCGGGCCGACACCGACCTCGTGCAGGCGCTGGCCGCCCGTATCCCCGGCATGCGCGGGATCTTCGCGGGCCGGCTGCGCAATGCCCACCAGGTGGAGTCGCTGGTGGCCAACCTGATCTCGGTGAACCGCCGCTACAAGGCGCACGCGGGGCTGCGCGTCACCGATGTCTGAGACGCGTCGCCTGCTGGAATCGGCCTCATCTGCCCCCGCACAGCGCCGAGGCCGTAGGCCACGTGCGCCGGGAGCCGCCCGTACTTATCTGTACGTGGGATAAGCGTCCATCACCTTACTTTTCTGCAGCAGGAGAGGGAGCCTGAGGGCATGGATCCTGGCGCGGACCACGGCGTGCAGACGTGCAAGGAGGTCGATGCGGGCATGGCCCGCGTGTTCGGGCTGCTCGGGAAGCGCTGGACCGGACTGATCGTGTGCGTGTTGCTGCAGCGGGCGGTGCACTTCGTCGAACTGCGCAGGGCGATCCCCGGTATCAGCGAGCGCATGCTCTCGGACCGGCTTACCGAACTGGGGGCCGCGGGTCTGGTCGTGCGCGAGGTGGACGACGGGCCGCCGCTGCGCGTGGCCTACCGGCTGACCGAGGCAGGCCGCGCACTGGAGCCCGCCCTCGAGCAACTCGGGCGGTGGGCCGAGCAGCACCTGCCGGTACGGACGGATGTATCCGGAGGACGCCCAAGGAATTTAGTACGTGTCCATCGACAAGGCTCCTGTGATCGTCATGCGGTCGGACGGCTTCCTCAGCTCTTCCTCGGTGCCGACTACCCGGGGCGCACCGCTGCTGTGGCGGTGGGCCGACGATGGCGTGGTCGTCGGTCGTGCCGCTTCATTCGCACTCAACTCGCCGGTAGGCCGGGCACTGCATCCGCCTCGCCCCGGCGACAACACAGCGTGACCACAGCACAGGTCACTGCACATGTCCAAGCGACCGAACTAGGCCGTGTCTCTCAACCTCGTAACCAGGTGATGACCGCTGCCAGCACGGCTGCGGAGCGATAGACGATCGCGAGTTTGTCGTAACGGGTGGCCAGGCCCCGCCATTGCTTGAGCAGGTTGAAAGATCGTTCGATGAGCAAGCCGCAGTGCTGTCATACGTGCGGTTCGACGTCATCGTCTTGGTTTCCTTCCTCGCTTCGGATTATCGTCGCCTGCTGGTG
>NZ_JBEXKU010000109.1:0-20554 GCF_040609575.1 Streptomyces sp. NPDC004647
TATTGCTGTGTTTTTCCCACTTGTCACCTCCCCACCCCCCCCGGCGGCCGGGCGGCCGGGGCGGGTCGGCGGCGCCCCCCCCCGGGGGCCCCCCCCACCGAGGCCCCAGGGGCGCGACGCTCAGCCTCTGGAGGCGCTCAGTTCCCGCTCGGGTTCCCGGTCCGGTTCATGCTCCGCCTCGCGGGCCGCGAACGGGCACTGCCAGTCGGCGGGCTTCGGACGGCCGGAGTAGCGCCGGGCCTCGGACAGATGCTCGTACTCGTACAGATTGGGGTTGATATCGCCCTGAAGCTTGATGTCCTGCTTCCGTATCTTCTCCGCCAGCCGATCCCACATCCCGGCACCCTTGATACGGCCGAACTGTTCGTGGGAGTTGAACGCCAGCATCGGAAAGGGAGGCCGCCGGCCGAGCCGGACATGTGTCTCATGCAGGCCGATCACAAAAAACGGATGCCCCGCGACGCTGAACGCGAACTCCCCGGACCGGGGGTCGGAGGAGTACCCCTCAGCCCAGCGATGGGACTCCGCGTCATGCTCGTGCAGCACCTGCAGCTGCTGCCAGAGCAGCCGCTCGAACTCCAGCTCATCCACGCCGCGAGGTTCCGCGAACGTCGCGACGAAGCTGGTGAAGGTCCGAGCGCTCCAGTTCGCCGACCGCACGTACGCCTCAAGATCATGAGCCATGAGCCGGGCCGACTCGTCGCCGCCAAGCCGGCCGTAGTGACGGTGCGTGATCCCGCCCTGGCGCCAGGCGGAGCGGCCCGCCAGACAGGAGAACTTGTCCCCCAGCAAGAATTCCTCGACCTCACCACGCACAGACGCAGCCATGGCCGGCCCTCCTTCCCACAATGCCCCTCCCCGAGGGAGATCAGCTCCTGTACACATGTCAAGGCGCCCGCTCCGGAACCCGTCAGTGGATCCGCGCGTCTGCCCAGGTCAAGCAGTACGGAAGGCCAGCAGGGCCGGGTTTCACCACGGGGTGGGGGAGAGGCACCCCGGTGATTGTCGCTGTGTGAGGCCGATCAACGAAATCCGCCCCTCCGCTTTCCCTTCGGCCGCGCTTGCGGAGCGCCTACCAGCACAACCGAATCTCACGAAGAGTGACCGTCTGTGCGCACTCGGCCGACCAGCGACAACGATCAAAAGGTGGGTGCGGGCGCGCAGGAGGAGCTCCTCCGCCGATCTTGGCGGCGGCAAGGGTCGGGGCCGGATCGACCGGTGCACAGCCATGGCCGGAGCGGGCTCGTCGTGCGGGCTGGGAGTCGGACGACACGAGGCCCCGGCCGGAGACGATCCGGCCGGGGCCTCGGCTGCACCGACGGTCGCCCTGGCGGGGGTTGCTGCGGACGAACCGCGACGACCGGAGACCGCCAGGTGCGTCTGTCCTGCTGGGCCGGCAGGGGATCCGTCGCCGGATCAGTCCTGCTGAGCACTCTTCGGAAGAGAGCGCAACGTCATCGCCGTGCGCGTGCCGTACGCCCAGTCGAGCATCTTCTTGGCGTCCGTGTACCGGTTGCCGTCGTTCAGGACGACACCCACGAGCGTGCGGCTGCCCCGCTTGGCGGCGAACACCAGGCACGGGCCCGCGGCGGTGCCGGTCCCGGTCTTGATACCGATGGCACCGTTGTACGAACCGAGCAGCTTGTTCGTGTTGTACCAGGTGTACGTACGGCCGTTGGTCGCCCGCTGCTTGGTGCTCGCTGCCTTGACGACCGTGCCGAAGTTGCTGTTCATGATGGCGTGGCGGGCCAGCTTCGCCATGTCGCGGGGCGTCGAGAGGTTCCCGCCGCTCTGCGAAATGCCGTCGAAGGAGTCGAAGTCGGTCTTCGACATGCCCAGCGCGTCGGCCCGCTGGTTCATCTTGGAGACGAACGACTTCGTGCGCGCCTTCATCGTGCTGCCCGTCCCGAAGGTATCGGCCAGCGCGTAGGCGGCGTCGCAGCCGGACGGCAGCATCAGTCCGTACAGCAGCTGCCGGACCGTGAGCTTGTCACCCGTCCGCAGATCCGCCGTGCTCGCGCCGTTCCGGGTCACATAGTCCCGGTAGGCCTGCTTGACGGTGATCTTCTTGCTCAGGTTCACCCCACGGGTGTCCAGCACCACGACCGCGGTCATGATCTTGGTGGTGCTGGCCATCTGCCGCCTGGTGTCGGCGCTCTTGGTCCACAGCTGCTTGTTGGGTCCGCTGTCGAGCAGATACGCGCCCTTGGCGGTGATCCCCGATGGACCGCTCGCGGCCTGCGCGGCACTCGCCGGCACCAGCACCGATACAGCAGCCGTCGAGGCGACGAGCGCCATCCCCCACCGGCGAACCGGTCTACCCCCTGCTTTCATCAACACTCCGTTCCCTCGCGTTCACTTGTGAGGCCAGCGAATGATCCCACTGGCTCTTTTGCGAGGGAACGTCGGGGGTGTCTCAGTTCGGCGAAGTAACCCAGTCGAGGGCGATTCGCGTGTCGAATGCGCGCTGGCCGCCCGCGAAGAGCAGTCCGGCCGTACCGAAGGCCGGGTCCCCGGCGGACCCCGGCACGTACGGAACGGCGATGCAGCGCATCCCGGCGCGGTGCGCGGCCTCCGCCCCGGGCGGAGCGTCCTCCAGCACCACGCAGTCGGCGGGGGCCGCGCGGAGCCGCCGGGCCGCCTCCAGAAAGACATCCGGCTCCGGTTTGCCGCACCGGACCTCCTCCGCCGACACCACGGCCGCCATCAGCGGTGCCAGGCCGGTCCTCCCGAGGACCGTCTCGATCGCCGCCCGTGAGGAGCCGGAGGCCACGGCCAACCCGATCCCGGAAGCGTGCAGCGTTTCCGCGAACTTCCGCATCCGCGGGAAGACTTCGGTGGACGCGGCGGCCAGCTCGAGGTAGTGGCGGTTCTTCGCGGCGAGGAGCTCCTCGACCGGCGCGTCGATGGCGTACTCGCGGCTCAGCTCCTCCAGCGTCTCGCGCGTGCCGATCCCGATGAACCGGGTGTGCTGCTCCCAGCTGAAGTCGGTGACGCCGTACTCGGCGAGCAACCGCCGCCCCGCTTCGTAGTAGTTGGGCTCGCTGTCGACGAGGGTGCCGTCGAGGTCGAAGATGACCGAGGTGGTGCGGGGCGTACGGGATGTGCTCATGCCCTCAGCATGCCAAGGCTTCCGGACGGGCCCGGAGGCGGCCGTTCCCGAGGTCAGCGGGGGCTCCCGGAGGCCCGTCCCACTGCCTCGACCAGCGGCAGCATCCGGTGCGGTACGCGCTCGCGCAGCGCCACCTCCGTACGGGTCCGCACCACGCCCGGCAACTGGATGAGCCGCTGGATGACGTCCTCCAGATGGCCGTTGTCGCGGGCGACGACCCTCGTCATCAGGTCACCGCCGCCGGTGATCGAGAACGCCTCGATGATCTCCGGGAGCTCCGCGAGCGCGTCCCCCACCTCGTCCAGGTGGCCCTGCGTGACCTCGATGTGAACAAAGGCGAGGACCGGGTGGCCCAGCGCGGCGGGCGAGAGCCACGGGCCGGACCCGGTGATGACCCCCTCCCGCTCCAGCCGCCCGAGCCGGGCCTGCAGGGTGCCCCGCGCGACACCGAGGATGCGGGCGTACTCGCGCACGCTCGTACGCGGCTGCTCCAGCATCAGTCGCAGAATGCTCGCGTCCAGCCCGTCCACGGCAGCCATGGGCCATCGGCTCCCTTCCGCTCGGCTGACCAGCCTCTCGACTGTACCAATGGCTCAGCTCGATGGACGCCGGTTGAGCCATTGACCCCTTGAATGCTTTGCTATCTCTATAGATGGCGTTGCAGGGCTGCGTCGGACGGCGAGGGAGCCGCTTCCGTACCCCGCAGCGCCTTTGCCATGTCTGCGTGAGGTGAAGGGGGCGAGGAGACCGCTGTGAGAGGAATGTTCGTGGCGCCCGACCCGGGGCTGCTCCGGCTGCGCACCTCGGCGCGCGCCGTCCTCGGGGTCGGCCTCGCCGTCGCCGCCGCCGAGCTCTCCGGCCTGTCGCTTCCCGCCTCGATCACCAGCGGGCTCGCGGCGCTGCTCGCGCTCTTCACCGTCACCGACCCCACCGTCCGCCGGCAGGCCGTCAGCACCGCGCTGCTCCCGGCCGTCGGCCTCCCGGTGCTGGCTCTGGCGACCTCGTTGCACGGGTTCCCCTGGCTGCGCGATGCCGCCTTCCTCGCCGTCGTCTTCTTCGGTGTGCACGCCCGGCGCTGGGGGCCGCGCGGCCAGGCCCTCGGCATCTTCGCCTTCATGATGTTCTTCGCCACCCAGTTCCTGCACGCCGTCCCCGGACAGCTGCCCGAGCTGTACGCGGCCGTGCTGATGGCGCTGGGCGCCTCGTCCGCGGTGCGGTTCGGCTTCTGGTGCATCGAACGGCGCGATCCGCCGCCCGCCGTGCCCGCACCGCCCGGCGGCCGCCGCCTGTCCCGCACCACGACGCGGCAGGCGTTCCAGTGCACTCTCGCCTGCGCACTGGCGCTCGGCATCGGCCAGGCCATCTCGGACGAGCGCTGGTACTGGGCCGTCGGCACCACCTGGTGGATCTTCGTCAACACCGCCTCGCGCGGGGAGACCCTCGTCCGCGGCTTCCGCAGGGTCGTGGGGACGGTTGCCGGGATCGCCGTCGGACTCGTCGTGGCCGTTCCGCTGCACGGCGCGCCCGTACCCACGGCCGCCCTGGTCGCCCTCTGCGTCTTCGGCATCTTCTACACCGCGGCGCCCTCCTACAGCTGGATGATGTTCTTCGTGACGGTCATGGCCGGGCTGCTCTACGGGCTGCTCGGCGTGCTCCACCCCGGTCTGCTCGCCCTGCGGTTCGAGCAGACCGCTGTCGGGGCGCTGGCCGCCGCCCTGGCCGTGGCCGTCGTCCTGCCGGTCACCACCCACGCGGCGACGGACGCCTGGATACAGCGCGCGCTGCTGTGCGTACGGCTCTGCACGGCGGAAGCCGCCCGGCGCCTGGGCAGGGACGAGGCCGCGGACCCGGCGCCGCGCGTCGCGGAGCTGGAGCAGCTGCTCGGCCGGGTCCGCACCTCGCTCGCTCCGCTCGTGCACCCGCTCAGCCCCCTGAAGGCGCGCAAGGCCCGTGCGCTCCAGGTCATCGAGCTGCTCGACGACTGCGCCCGGCAGGTGCGCGGCCTGGCCGAACTGGCCGCCGACCCCGACGCCTCGCACGACACCCGGCTGACGGCGGCGTGCCGGCGGGTGGAGGCCGCGGTGGAGGGGCTGGTGCTCCCGGAAGGGGACCGGGCCGCCGTCTCGCCCGCCCCGGCAGCCGAACCGCATCATCACCCGGGGCTCGAGCGGGCCCTGGTTCACCTTCACGGACTGGAAACGGCGCTCGCGGAGCTCGCCGCGCCGCTGCGAAGCAACCCGCGCGCCCCTCTCCCGTCCTCCTGACCCTGCGCGCAGCGCCCTTCGGTCATCTGCTCCTCCTTCACGATGCGGACGACGACTTCGCGTCGTCCATGGATGCCGGGACCGCGAGCGGGTTCCAGTAGTCGCGGTAGTGCGTGATGAGGCCGTTCTTTTTTCCGGTCACCCGGCCCTACGGGCCGGATATTGGTCCAGACCTACTGCTACCGTCGGCGGACGGCACGGGAGCTCTCGGCACAGCAGCTCACGTACCGGCGGACTCCCGTACCAGCGGACTCGCGTACCGGCGGAGAGGGGCGGCGCAGTGGGCGGCAGCAGGTATGGACGTCCGATACGGGCCTACATCGGCTCCTTCACCTCGGCGGGCGGCGACGGCATCACCACGGCGGCCGTCGACCCCGGCTCCGGAGCGCTCACCGCGCTGCACACCACGGACGTCGTCGCCGACCCGTCCTTCCTCGCCCTCGCGCCGGGCGCGAGCATGCTCTACGCGGTGAGCGAGACCGAGAACGGCGCGGTGGCCGCGCTGAGCCTCGCCGGCGATCCGGACCGGCCTGTCGTGGCGAGCGAGGCCGTTCCGGTGGGTGACGGGCCCACCCACCTCACGCTCACCGACGGACACCTCGTCACCGCCAACTACGGCTCGGGCAGCGTGACATCGATCCCGGTCGGTACCGACGGCACCCTCGCGCGAACCGGCCACGTACTGCGGCACGAGGGCGGCGGCCCGGATCCGGAGCGGCAGCAGGGCCCGCACGCCCACGCGGTGCTGCCGGACCCCTCGGGGCGGTGGCTGCTCTCGGTGGACCTCGGGACCGACTCGGTGCGCGTGTGCCCGCTCGACCCCGTGTACGGGGCGTCGAGCGTCCATCGCGAGCTACGGCTGCGGCCGGGCTCCGGGCCGCGTCACCTCGCCTTCCACCCGCGCGGCGATCGCGCGTACGTGATCAACGAGCTGGAGCCGACCGTCACCACCTGCGGCTGGGACGCGGTGGCGGGGAAGTTGGAGCCACTGGGTGAGACCTCTGTTCTCGCCGAGGGCGCCGGCGGGAGGACATACCCCTCGGAGGTGGTGATCGCACCGGACGGCCGCTTCGCCTGGACCGCGAACCGGGGGCACGACAGCATCACCGTGCTCGCCCTCGACGCCTCCGGCGACCGGCTGCGGCTGGTGGGCAATGTGCCGTGCGGCGGCCGCTGGCCCCGGCATCTGGCCCTCGGTCCGTCGGGCCGGCACCTCTATGCGGCCAATGAACGCTCCGGGGACGTCACCTGGTTCGACGTGGACGAGTCGACAGGCTTCCCGCACCGTGCGGGTGCCCTGTCCGTCCCGGCCGTCTCGTGCGTCGTGTTCGGCTGACCCCTGTGTCCGCCTGCGGACGGGGCGGCAGGCTCGTGCCGTGCTCCGCCCGGTCAACAGGCGAGGGCCGGTGCCCCTGTCGCGGGGTCCGGCCCTCGTGCCGTATCAGGACGGGCCGCTCGCGGAGCGCACCGTCACCGTGCGGGGGAGCCCTGCGTCAGCTGAGAGGCGATGCCCAGTGCCGCCGCGTACTGCGAGAGCACCAGCCTGCCGATCGCCGGGTAGGCGCCCAGAACTTCTCCCGAAACGCATCCGGCCTCGTCCGCGGCCGCCTTGAGCAGGCCGTCCGCGACCTCGGGGCCGATCAGGTACGGCGCGAGCGCCAACTGCTCCGAGCCGGAGCCGCGCAGCTGCTCGGCGGCCCCGTTGACGGAGCCGTCCACGTCCAGGGCCGCGGCCAGCACCGGCACCGCCAGGCGCGCGGCGAGCAGCATGCCGGTGATCCCGGCGGCCTGTACGGCCTCCTCGCCGCCGACCGTGGCCAGGACGATGCCGTCAGCGGCGGTGGCGACGGTGAACAGGCGTGCCCGGTCGGCGCGCGCCAGACCGGCCTCCGACAGCCTTACGTGCAGCGCCTCGGCGAGCAGCGGGTGCGGGCCGAGCACATCGGTCAGCTCGGCTGCGGTGCGGCTCTCCATCACGGCCTGGCGTATCCGGCGCATCAGCGCGCTGTCCGGGCCGGCCAGCAGCGGAACGACGACGGCGACCGGGCCGTCGTCGTCCTGCGCGACACCGCCCTCCGCCCCCTCGATACGCCGCAGCTCGGCGGCGCGAGCGGCGCGTTCCGCGCGCTCCGCGGCCGCGTGGGCCAGTACCGACCCCAGCGCCGGGAACTCCTCGTCGTCCCCGTCCAGATAGCCGATGCGGGCGTCCAGGCCGGGCAGCTCGGAGCGCGCGATGCTCACGACCTCCTCGGCGAGGCTGCGTGTGTCGGACCCGGGGGTGCCGGGCACGGCGAGTACCAGAGCAGGCGCACCCTCGGGAGCCGCCAGGGGCTCCGGTCTGCGGTGCCGCCCTGTTTGGCGGGGACGCGGCATTCGTACGGGCAGGCCGGATGCCGGCCCTGTGGGGGTGCTCATGGCGCCGCATGCTAATGCCTTCGACGGCTCTGTTGTTCGGGGAGGGGGCAGCTGTGCGGCATCCGTCCCGATTTTTCCGGTGCTTCCTTGAACCTTGCTTGAATCCTTAAGCGTTCGATGGTTTCGGCAGGTGAAGCAGCCGGGAGTCGACCGGCAGGATCAGGCGGTCGGTGGCGAGGGCCGCGGCGATGCACAGGGCGCCGTCGAGCGGATCGCCGGCTGCCGTCACGCGGCGGGCGTACGGCAGCTGCCGGGACAACTCGTCACGCAGCGGGGCCAGCAGAGGTTCGCCCATCCTGAACAGACCGCCGGTCAGGGCGAGTTCGCTACCCCCGGAGCGCGGGCAGACGGCAGCCATGGCTTCGGCGATGCTGCGGGCGGCATCCCGCAGGATGCCTGCCGAAACCGGGTCGTCCCCGGCGCAGCGACCGACCTCGGGCGCGAACGACGCGAGCACGGCGGGCCGGTCGGTGCGTGGATAGAGCAGCCCCGGCAGCCCGGCCGCCGGGCCGAACGCCGCTTCCAGCCCGGCCAGCAGTGGGGCGGATCCTCCGCTGCGGCCGTCGTAGGCCCGCAGGGCGGCCTCCAGGCCGGCCCGGCCGATCCATGCCCCGCCGCCGCAGTCGCCGAGGAGATGTCCCCAGCCGTCCGCCCGTCGCCAACTGCCGCCCGGGGTACGGGGGAAACGGCGGGCGGCGGGGGAGTCGGAAGCTCCGGAGGCGCCGGCGTCGACGTTCCCGGAGGTGCCGGGGGTGCCGGAGGCGTCAAGGTTTCCCCTGACGTCCGGGGTGCCGGAGGCGTCAGGGGTGGCGGATCCGTCGAGCTTTCCGGAGATATCGGCGACATCGGAGACCTTCGGTGTTCCGGAGACGTCCGGGATGTCGGGAGTGCCGCTTACGGAGGTGCCGAGCGTCGCGCCCAGCGCGATCATGCCGGTTCCGGCGGCCGCGATCGCCCCCTGACGCTGGCCGAGTGCCCCCGCGTAGGCCGTTACCGCGTCCGCCGCCAGAGCCAGGCGCCTCGTCCCGAGGTGCTCCGCCAGCGCCCCGGGCAGCGTGGCACGCAGATCGTCGCCGAGCGAGGCCATCCCCGCCGCCCCGACGGCGACCGCTGCCACCCCATCGGCGCCGACGCGCGCCAGCAACGCGCGGGCGGCAGGCAGTAGTTGCTCCAGCAGGTGCCTGGCATCGATGCCCGCGGGGGCGGTGCGCACCGGTTCCCGGGTCGTCAGGGTGCCGACGGGCTTCGCGTCGGAGGCACGGGCCAGCGCGACCCGCAGGCCCGACCCGCCGGAGTCGACCCCGAGCACCCACCCGGGCGGGAACTCCGCCGCCGTCACAAGGCGCACCCCGCAGACAGCCGCGCGCCGCCGCTGCCGCATTCCCGACGCGGGCCGCGGTCCGGGCGGCGCAGCCCCGCAGCCCCGCATCCCGCTCCTTGCCTCCGGAACCCGGGACCCGAGGCGGGACACCCTTGCCGCCGCCCGCCTGCACCGCCCCGCGAGCGAAAGCGACCACACCCTTCTGAGGTGCGGAAACGTCCGTACGCGACCCCGTGCGAGAACGGCTCTGCGCCGTTGGCGCCCCCTGCGCCGAAGGCCGGTTCCGTACGGCGGCACACCCCGCGGTCTGCGCCATACCGCCGCTGATGCCGCCGCTGATGTCCGTGCAGGCGAGGGACCGCCGGACAGTCCCCGGCTGCGGGCATGCTCCGGCGGCCCCCGAGCCGAACGGTCACGGAAGGCGCCAGTCGACCGGCTCCGCTCCCTGACGCAGCAGCAGGTCGTTGGCGCGGCCGAAGGGCCGCGAACCGAAGAAGCCCCGGTCGGCCGACATGGGGGAGGGGTGGGAGGACTCCACGGCGGGCAGATCGCCGAGCAGCGGGCGGAGGTTGCGGGCGTCCCGGCCCCAGAGGATCGACACCAGCGGGCGGCCACGCGCGACGAGCGCCCGGATCGCCTGCTCCGTGACCTCCTCCCACCCCTTGCCGCGATGCGCGGCGGGCTTCCGGGGTGCCGTGGTGAGCGCCCTGTTGAGCAGGAGCACGCCCTGCCGGGTCCACGGGCTGAGATCGCCGTTGGACGGCCGGGGCAGACCGAGGTCGGTGTGCAGCTCCCGGAAGATGTTCTCCAGGCTGCCCGGCAGCGGGCGCACCTCCGGAGCCACCGAGAAGCTCAGTCCCACCGCGTGTCCGGGCGTGGGGTACGGGTCCTGGCCGACGATCAGTACCCGTACGTCGTCGAACGGCTGCTGGAAGGCGCGCAGCACGTTCGGCCCGGCGGGCAGATAGGTCCGGCCCGCGGTGATCTCCGTGCGCAGGAAGTCGCCCATCGCGGCGATCCGTCCGGCCACCGGCTCCAGGGCTTTCGCCCATCCCGGCTCGACGATTTCGTTCAACGGTCGTGCAGCCACGGGGCGTCACTCTACTGGCTGAGCGGGCTCCTTCCGCACGCGATGCCGACCGCGGCCGGCGGCGGCTCGCGTGGCTCAGACGATGGCGGCGGCCCGTACGCACAGGACATCCGGCAGATGGGACGCGATCTGCCGCCAGCGGTCCCCGTCGTCCGCACTCGCGAAGACCTCACCGTTGCGGTTCCCGAAATACACCCCCGCGGGGTCGGAGTCGTCCACGCACAGTGCGTCCCGCAGCACGGTCCCGTAGTGCGCGCCCTCCGGGAGCCCCGCGCCCAACTCCTGCCACGTCGCCCCCGCGTCGTCCGTGCGGTAGACCCGGCACCTGCGTCCGGCGGGCACCCGGTCCTCGTCGGCGTTGAGCGGGAAGACGTAGGCCACGTCCGGGCGGCGCGGATGGGCGACGACCGGGAAGCCGAAGTCGGACGGCAGCCCCTCGCCGATGGACGTCCAGGAGGCGCCGGTGTCATCACTGCGGTAGACGCCCCAGTGGTTCTGCAGATACAGCCGGTCGAGGTTGACCGCGTCCTGCGCGATCTTGTGAACGCACTGTCCGAAGACCGGGTACGGGTCGGGCAGGAACGTCGCCTGCACCCCGGTGTTGGACGGCGCCCAGCTCGCCCCGCCGTCCAGCGAGCGGAAGACTCCCGCAGCGGACACCGCGACCGTCACCGCGTCCGCGTCCCGGGGGTCCGTGATCACCGAGTGCACGGCGAGACCGCCGCCCCCGGGCATCCACTTCTCCCTTGTCGGGTGGTCCCACAGGGGCCGTACCAGCTCGAAGGTCTCGCCCCCGTCCTCGGAGCGGAACAGGGCGCCCGGCTCGGTGCCCGCGTACACCACGCCGGGCGCGGCGGGTCCGGCCGGATGCAGCTGCCACACCCGCTCCAGCGAGGCCCCGGTGTCCCTGGGGAACTTCACCGCGGGCTGCGTCGGCTCCTGCCAGGTCGCCCCCAGGTCGTCGGAGTGGAACACCGACGGCCCCCAGTGCGAGCTGTCCCCGCCGGCCAGCAGCCGGGGGGTCTCGCGGCGGGTGTCGATACCGACGGAGTAGATGGCCTGTGCGTTGAAGTGGGGGCCGTCGAACTGCCAGTCCCCGCCGCCGCGTCTGCCGACGAAAAGCCCTTTGCGCGTGCCAACCGCTAGTAGAACGTCGGTCATCGCCGACCACCTCCGGACGCCGTTGTCGAAGTCAGGGCCAGTCTGCACCCGACCACTGACAACGGCTCCCGGTCCGTACGTCACCGCAGGTCAGGCAGCGCGGTGGTACTGCTGCGGAGCGGCGACCGCGCCGCCCAGCTCCCGCGCGGCGTGGCGTGCGAAGTACGGGTTGCGCAGCAGCTCGCGACCCAGCAGCACGGCGTCCGCCTGCCCGCCCCCGACGATCTTCTCGGCCTGCTGCGGGTCGGTGATCTCTCCGACCGCCGCGGTCGGCAGCCCGGTCTCCCTGCGCACCCGCTCCGCGAACGGCACCTGGTAGCCCGGACCCGTCGGGATCCGTGCCCCCGGAGCGTTGCCTCCGGTGGAGACGTCCAGCAGATCCACCCCATGGGCGAGCAGGTCCGCGGCGAACCGCACCGTGTCGTCCGCGGTCCACCCTGTGCGCTCGTCCTCCGCGTTCTCGGTGAGCCAGTCGGTGGCCGAGATACGGAAGAAGACCGGAAGCTCCTCGGGCCATACCTCCCGTACGGCGTCCACCACTTCGAGCGGGAAGCGCGTCCGGTTCTCGTACGAGCCGCCGTACTCGTCGGTCCGGTGATTGGTGTGCGGGGACAGGAACTCCCCGATCAGATAGCCGTGCGCGCCGTGCACCTCGACGACCTCGAAACCGGCCGCCAGAGCCCGTCGCGCCGCATCCGCGAACTCTCCCACGATCTCCTTGATCCGGTCCGTCGTCAGCTCCTCGGGGACCGGGTGCCCGTCGGCGAACGGCAGCGGGCTCGGCGCCAGCGGCTGCCAGCCGTGCTCGTCGGCACCGAGCGGTGCGCCCCCGCGCCACGGCTGGTCGGTCGACGCCTTCCGGCCGGCGTGGGCGATCTGGATCCCGGCGACAGTGCCCTGCTCCTTGAGGAAGGAGGTGATCCGCCGGAATGCCTCGACCTGGGTGTCGTTCCAGATCCCCAGGTCGGCGGGGCTGATCCGGCCCTCCGGGCTCACGGCCGTGGCCTCGACCAGGATCAGCCCGGTGCCACCGGTGGCGCGTGCGGTGTAGTGCGAGAAGTGCCAGTCGCCCGCGACTCCTGCGTTCGGTCCGAAGACCTCGGCGGAGTACTGGCACATGGGCGCCATCCAGATGCGATTGGGGATGGTCAGCGACCGCAGCGTGCAGGGCTCGAAGAGGGCACTCACGAAGGACTCCATTTCGTCTGGCGCAGCCGGATCGGCCACCTAGTACGATACACATCGTACTACGGCGAACGTCAAACTATCTGTCCCCCGCAGGCGCTTGCCTTCGAGTGCCCGGCCGGCGCTCGGAAGTCCCGAAGTGTGTGATGTCGCGCGTCTCGCGCGACTCTGCACCGGGTTTCTTGTTCCTTTCCCGTCGTCCCGAACGCTCGCAGTGGAACGAGGGGCCGGCTGATCGCTGACTGCCAAGTCCCCCACGGGGAGGCGGGAGAACGTCCGCCGCGGCGCCGAGTCCTCCTCGGAGGAGGCGCCGAGGTCACCGGCCGGCTCGCGGCCGGTGACAGCACGGGTCGACTACGGGACTCTTCGCGGACGGCTCGGTCGGCCTGTCGCCGGCCTGTCGTCGGGCTCCGAGGGTCTTGTCCGTGCGGAGGGTCGACTGCCCGTCCGGGCCGGTCGGGTTGCGCGCGGACTCACAGGCCGTGCCGACGGTCGCCGAGCACGTGCTCGCAGACCTCGCGTTCCGTCTGCGGAGAGAACGGGCCGCGGCGGGCGGCGACGGCCTGACGGGTCTCCTCTGCGGTCAGGTCGGCGTTGATCGCCCCGGCGGCGCGCCCACCCGCGGCAGCGGCGCCGACCACCTGCTCGGTCGGGTTGGCGACATTGCCTGCCACCCACACCCCGGGAACCTCCGTCGCCCCGGACGGGTCGGCGGCGATGCAGCTGCCGATCACCTGTCCGGCCATCTCCTGATCTGTGGTCTCCAGCCCCAGGTGCGTCAGGAAGCCGGCGCGGGCGGTGAAGCGCGGGCCGACCACGAGCGCCTGGCACGGCACCACGGTCCCCCCGGCCAGACGCACGCCGCTGAGCCGGTCGTCCGTCACCTCCAGTCCGGCCACCACTCCGTCCACCACGGCGATGTCGCGGGCGGCCAGCTCCTCGTACTCCTCGTCGCCGGGCTCGGGCTCGGTGTGCAGGAACAGGGTCACGTCCTTGCTCCACTGCCGCCACATCCGGGCCTGGTGGACTGCCAGCGGTCCGGTGGCCAGGATGCCGATCGCCTGATCTCGAACCTCCCAGCCGTGGCAGTACGGGCAGTGCAGCACGTCGCGTGCCCACCGTTCCGCCACACCGGGCACCTGAGGCAGCTCGTCGACCAGCCCGGTGGTCACCAGCAGCCGGTCCGCCAGGGCCGCGGACCCGCCTTCGAGTACCACGCGAAAGCCCCCGCCGCCCTGGCGCTCGACCGCCACGACGTTGCCCTTCACGATCTCGCCCCCGTAGCCGGTCACCTCATCGCGGCCCGCGGCGAGCAGCTGATCGGGCGCCACCCCGTCGCGAGTCAGGTAGTTGTGGGCATGGGCAGCGGGAGCATTGCGTGGCCGGCCGGCATCGATCACCAGCACCGAGCGGCGCGCCCGCGCCAGGGTCAGAGCCCCGCTCAGTCCGGCGGCGCCACCCCCGATGACCACCACCTCGTAACGCCGCTCCTCACCCGAAGCAGCGGCAGTCAGGGTCTGCTGTGTTTGTGCGCTCATACGAAGCACCTCCGGGGGAGATACTTCGACCGCTCCTCAGCTTTGGGCAAACATTCTTGCCAAGATGGCAAGCCGTTGACGGCTTCTTCGCCGCCGTTGTGACGGTGAGCTGCCCCAGGGTGTCGCTCCACGGGCCGGTTTGCCGAACCGGCAACACTTCTCGCGCCCGCCTCGGTGCAACCTCATGATTGCTACGGAGACGCCGCGTACGGATCCTCACCAGAACGCATTCTCCTGTCGCCGTACCGACGTGACCACCGACAAGAGCTTCCAGGAGGAAGTATGCCGCAGCCCACCCAGCCGCTTTCCGTGCCGGAGTTGGACGTCGAGCACCGGTTGGCGGACGTCCCCGGTGGCCGTATCCATCTGGTGGAACAGGGCAGCGGCCCGCTGGTCCTTCTGGTCCATGGTTTTCCCGAGTCGTGGTACTCGTGGCGCCACCAGCTCCCCGTGATCGCCGCGGCAGGCTTCCGCGCGGTCGCCATCGACGTCCGCGGCTACGGACGCTCGTCGAAGCCCCACGATGTGGAGGCCTACCGCATGCTGGCCCATGTCGCCGACAACGCCGCCGTCGTACGCGCCCTCGGCGAACAGACCGCGATCGTCGTGGGCCACGACTGGGGATCGCCCATCGCCGCCAACTCGGCGCTGCTCCGCCCCGACGTCTTCACCGCCGTGGGGCTGCTCAGCGTTCCCTACGCGCCCCGAGGCGGAGCCCGGCCGACTGATGCCTTCGCCCGGATCGGCGGGAGCGAGGAGTTCTACGTCAGCTACTTCCAGGAGCCCGGTCGGGCGGAGGCGGAGATCGAGCTCGATGTCCGAGGGTGGCTGGCGGGGTTCTACGCCGGGCTCTCGGCCGGCACGATGCCGCCGGCCGGTGACGGCAGCCTCTTCTTCGTCCCTGAAGGCGGAAAGCTCTGCGACCGTTTCGTCGGCGACGCCCTGCCCTCCTGGCTCACGGAGGCTGATCTCGACGTCTACGCGGGGGAGTTCGAGCGGACCGGACTGACCGGGGCGCTCAACCGCTACCGTAACGTCGACCGGGACTGGGAGGATCTCGCCGCGTGGGACGGGGCACCGATCACGAAGCCCGCGCTGTTCATCGGGGGGGAGCTCGACGCTTCCACGACCTGGATGTCCGACGCCATCAAGGCGTACCCCACAACCCTCCCCGGCCTGGTCTCCTCGCACATCCTCGAGGGCTGCGGTCACTGGGTCCAGCAGGAACGGGCCGACGATGTCAACCGGCTCCTCGTCGACTGGCTGCAATCCCTGCCCGGCCACGTACGGGGGCAGTACCCGCGGTCTTGAGGCACACCCAGCTTTCTCAGGACACCATGACGGTCCGACCCCGTTCGTCCGGGCGACACCGGCAAAGACCGGCCCCAGGCTCTGCTCGATCCCATCGAACCCTTCCCGGGCCTGAACTCATCCGCAGTCAGCCACGATTGGCACGTCCACCGACCGGAAACCTCACCGGCCGAAACCGCGGTGCGATGTGGTGCCGACCCGGGTAGCGTCTGCGCTCATGGCGCCTTCCCGCATTCGCCCTCCTTACGACGCCGACGAGCGGACCCAGCTTGTCGGCTGGCTCGACATGCAGCGCGCGATCATCCAGTGGAAATGCGAAGGGCTGTCCGACGCGGACGCCCACCGTTCCGTCCTTCCGACCTCGCCCTCTATGACGCCGGCGGGTGTCGTCTCCCACATGCGTTGGGTCGAGCACCTCTGGTTCGAGGTCATCCTGCTGGGCCGGCCGGCGAAGGGGCCTCGTTTCGATGACGGGCCCGAGGATGCCGACATGATGGTCGAAGGCATACCCATCGCACAGCTCCTCGAGGAGTACGACCGGCAGTGTGCGGTGTCGAACGAGATCATCGCGGCCCGTTCGCTGGACGATGTGGGCCGGCACCCGGACTTCCCCGCTGCTGCCGCCACTCTGCGGTGGATCTTGCTCCACATGATCGAGGAGACCGCCCGGCACGCCGGTCACATGGATGCCATCCGGGAGCTCGTCGACGGCGAAATGGGCTATTACTGACTCAGCGCCAAGCCCCCGGAGCACAGGCGGCTTGTGTGTCGTGGACCGCGCACAACGCCTAGCCGTGCGCCCCTCCCAGCTCGCGCAGGACCTTCGTGGTGAACTCGTCGAGGGGGTAGAAGAACTCGATGGCCAGTTCCGACAGGGTCACATCGGCCGGGGCGCCGAACGTGGCCATGGTGCTGAACATTGACAGCTCTCCCAGCGGGGTTCGGACTCTCAGCGGTACCTGAACCGGGCCCGGCCCCCCTGCCTGGGCGCCTGCCTGGGCCGTCTCCTCGCCCGCGAGGACCGGATACAGGCACACCTCCTCGTACAGCGCGCGTAGTTCCGCGTCCCCGGTGGCGTTCACCTGGCGGAGCAGCCGCTCCAGGAAGAGGGACCGGATCTCGCCGAGGTTGGCCAGCCGCGGGCCCAGCCCGTCCGGGTGCAGGGCCAGCCGGAACACATTCGGCTGCGGCTCCAACAGATGCGGCGGTATGCCGTCCATGAGTACGGACATGGCCCGGTTGCCGATCAGGACGTTCCAGCAGCGGTCGACCACGACGGCAGGGTACGGCTCATGCGCCGTCAACATGGTGTCGAGCGCGGATCGGACCGACGCCATGTACTGGTCGTCGAGACTGCTCTCCCGGTACGCGGGCGCGTAGTCGGCGGACAGCAGCAGGGCGTTGCGCTCGCGCAACGGGACGTCCAGGGCGGCGGACAGGCGTAGCACCATGCTCCGGCTCGGGCGCGCGCGGCCGGTCTCCACACAGGACAAGTGCCGTGCGGAGGTGTCCGCCAGGTGGGCGAGGTCGAGCTGGCTGAGCCTGCGGCGCTGCCGCCACACCCGTAGCAGGACACCCACCCGGGACCGCTGCTCCACATCCATGCCGGCAGAGTAACCACCCTTGGATCACAGAAGCCATGACCTCTGAGGTCATTGAGTCCAGGACCCTCGTGATGCCAACGTCTCCCAGGCCGGGGTCCCGTCAGGTCCAGGCCCGGCCCACAGACCGAGGAGACACCTATGACGAACACGACCACGACAGCCCGGCGCGCCCCGGCCGGCAGTGCCGCACCGGACCTGCTGCGTACCAGCCTGCGCATCGACAGCTGGAACACCGCCGCTTTCGGCGTCATCATGCTCGCGGGCAGCAAGTGGCTCAGCGATCCGCTCGGCCTGCCGACCACGTGGTCCGTCCCCTTCGGGATCGCCATGCTGGGCGGGGCCGCCGCCCTCGGCCTGATCGTCGGCTACCCCCGGATACCGTCCGGTCTCGCCGCGACTGTCGTCGTGGTCAACGCAGTGTCCTGTGTGGGGCTCATCCTGCTCGCGTTCACGGGCGTGTTGCCGCTCACCGGCCTGGGATCCGCCTTCATGGTCGTCGGGGCGGTGGTGGTCGCGGTCTTCGCCGAACTCGAGTTCATCGGCCTTCGCCGCTCCAGGAGCGTCGCTGTGGCCCTATGAGGCGTGCCGGCCTGTCGCGGACCTGCCGTCCGTTGGCGAGGCGCCCACTGCCCCAGTTCCCCCCGTCTGCCTGACGGCGGGGGCTGGCGCGTTGGGGTAGTCAGGATCAGTTCGCTTCATTCCGGCCCCCTGGTGGATCGTCAGGTTCCGAACGATATCGGGCGCGGGGTGGCCGAACGTCCCGGTCCCGAAGTTCCCATCCCCGTCCGTGGGCGGGTCGTTGGTCTGCTCGCGTCGACGCGAATGGGGTCGGCATTCGCTCTCAGCCGGCGAAGCGGCGGACGTACCGCTTCTGCCAGGGCGTCTCGACAGCGCGGGTGTCGTAGTTCCGGCGCACGAAGTCCACCGCCTCGTCGGCCGGTACTCCGTCGAGGACGGCGAGACACGCGAGGGCTGTGCCGGTCCGTCCACGGCCACCACCGCAGGCAATCTCCACGCGTTCGACATCCGCACGAGTCCAGGCCTCCCCGAGGACTGCTTGGGCCTGTGCATGACTGCTGGGCAGCCTGAAGTCCGGCCAGCGCAGCCACCGGACCTCCCAAGCGGCCGGGGAGGGCTGCTTGCCGAGCAGATGGACGGCGTAGGCGGGCGTCGGACCGGCCGGAAGCGGTCGGCGGAGTGCCCGGCCTCGGACCAGACGTCCGGAGGGCAGCTGCAGGACTCCGGCGTCATGGGGCTTCCAGGTCTCGGTCACGAGTTCACCGTAATCGCCGGCGGTCGTTATGCAGACGGAGCAGGTACGCGCCCGCCGCCGAAGCCCGGTATGTGCCCGGCGAGCCGTCGTACGCTGCCTGATGGCAACGTTTCAGGAGGCAAGGAGCGGCGCTCCACCTGATGTACGGACGATGATCCAGCACCGGGCCCAACGGCCTGGGCGCGGAGCTCGCGATCGCGTGCTGGTGGCTAGGGACCGAAGTGGAACCGCACGGTGGTGCCGCCCTGCCCCGTATGGATACGGACGAGGTCGGAGACCTGGTGGACCAGCAGCAGCCCACGGCCGCCGAGCTGATCGCGCTGCGGCGGGCGGCGTCCGGCGAGCGGGTCGCTGAGGTGGCCCCCGTCCTCGATCTGGCACACCACTTGCCCGTCCTCGGCCCAGACCCGTACGGTGCCTGAACCGCCGCCGTGCACCACGCTGTTGGTGGTCAGCTCGGCCACGGCCAGAGCCAGGTCGTCCAGACGCCACCCGGTCAGACCGAGCTCTCCGGCCTGTCCGACCGCGAAGTACCGGGCGCCGGCGAGGTGGTCTGCGGCGAAGGTGAAGGCGGCGGCCCCGGCCGGGGGTGGCAGTGGCTGGTTGTAGGTGGCCACGACATGTTCGGGGGAGTACGTATCGCTGGTGCGTTCCCGGCCGCCGTCGACCACGACCGGGTGCGTCGCGTGGGCGTCGGCGAGCACCTCCGGGTCCAGCCGAGCGGCGTCGTAGGGGCACAGGATGGTGACCGCACGGCCGGTGAAGGCCAGGTTGATCAACGCCTCGTGCTGCACACACGCCGGGTACTCGGGCTCCGTGCGGCCTGCCCAGATCGGCTCACCGATGATCCGTACACGCCCGTTGGCGTGCCGGTCGGCGAAGGCCCGCAGCACCCCGGGGATGATCCGCCCCGGATTCCGCCCGGCCTGGGTCATGTCGAGGAACTGCACGCTCTCGGCGCTCCGGCCCAGCTCTGTCTGCAGCAGCTTCAGGTTGTCGCCGGGGACAGCCACCGCCACGGGCTCGCCCGCGGCCAGCCCCGCGCGGACGAACGGCACCGTTCCCGCCAGGTACGCCTCTTCCTCCCGGTAGAACAACGCCGGGTGCACGAAGGGATCGGCGTCGGCAACGATCTCAGCGCTCAAAACGTCGTCACCTCGATCGCCGGCAGGTCGGGCCAGAACAGCTCCAGAGTGCGTCGCAGGGCCGGTGGCGGGTGGTCGAGGACCATGCGCCGGCCGGAGTCCAGGCTCTGGGCCGCGACCGCGAGAGCCGACGCCCCCGCGACATCGATGAACGTGACCCCGGAAAGCTCCAAGTAAACGTCGTCGCCCCGGCCGACGAGAGTGGTCAGCTCACGCTGCCACGCCGTACGCGTGTTCAGGCTGACCTCTCCGGCAGCCCGCACCCCGATCCGGTCCGCCAGCGGGCGGACTTCCAAAACGGCCGTGCCCTGCGGTGATGACGCCGCCGGCAGACCCGCACCCTGTGGCACGTCCACCCGCTCCTCTCGGAACCTCGCGATGCCTATGCCCTGCTGTGCCTGCCCTGCTGTGCCGCCACGCCGGACGCCGCAGGGAGGTGGCGCCCGACATCGATACGGGCACCTTACCGACGAGCGGTCTCCGCGGTACGCCGGACGAATGATGCCGGGGAACGCGATCGGCAGTACCGACGCCCGGCTGCGGCCGGCGCGATATCCACCGTAGTACGCCAGATGCCAAACTACGACGAATTTCGTACAATGGAGTATCTGCAGATGACGAGGAGCCGGTCATGACCGCGACGACCACGATGCCGAACCGCGCGCTGGAGCATCCGGCGCGGGATGAGATCCGGCTCGAGCAAGTCCTGCACGCGCTTGCGGACCCCATCCGGCTGAGTATTGCCGGCTGTCTCTCGGGGGCCGATGAGGGGCTCCCTTGTTCGGCCTTCGACCTGCCGGTCAGCAAGTCCACCGCGACGCACCACTTCCGGGTGCTCCGCGAGAACGGCGTGATCAGCCAGATCTACCAGGGCACCGCCAAGCTGAACGCACTGCGCCGTGCCGACCTCGAGGCGCTTTTTCCCGGCCTGCTCGACAGTGTTCTCGAAGGCATCGTCCGTCAGACGGACCGCCTCGGCGAGAGCTGACAACCGCTGCGGAACCCCTGAGCAAGCACCGGAACTCGGGTGTCCCGTCGGTGGGGGCGGGGGGGGGCCCCGCCCGGGGGCAAGGCGGGCCCCCGCGCGCATGGACGAGGCCCGGCCCGGGTACCCGCGCAGCGGCAGGGGGGGCGG
>NZ_JBEXKU010000110.1:0-20138 GCF_040609575.1 Streptomyces sp. NPDC004647
CGAAGTCGATCGGCTTGCCGCCGGAGACCATCGGCTGGAGCGCACCGAGCGCCACATCGCCGTCCGCCTCGCGCTTGAACCAGATGTTCGGGAAGGCCAGGAAGCGGTGCCAGGCCACACCCATGTTGGTGTTGAGGCCGATGACGATCGCCCAGGTCATGGTGGTGCCGAGCTTGATCATCGCGAAGAGGTAGACGAGGTTCTGCAGCTCTGCCGTGCTGAGCCCGTCGAAGGCGGCGGTCAGCGGGTACGAGGCGAAGTACGCGGCCTCGTAGTGGCCGACGTGGTGCAGCGCGCCCTCGAGCCCGCGCAGGGCCATGATGCAGACACCGATGGTGAGGATGACGTACTCGACGAAGTACGCCTGCCAGGCCTTCGAGCCCGCGAAGCGCGACTTGCGGCCCGCACGGGAGGGCAGGCTCAGCAGCCGGATCGCCATCAGCACGAGGATGCCGACCGTCGTCCCGAGCGCGATGAACTCGGTGTAGACCTCGTAGGGCAGGAAGCCGCCGAGGACCGGCAGCGTCCAGTCGGCCTGGAAGAGCTGGCCGTACGCGGTGACGATCGTCAGGCCGAGGGTGAGGAAGCCGACAGCGACGAACCAGTGCGCCACGCCGACGACCCCCCACCGGTTCATCCGGGTGTGGCCGACGAATTCTTTGGCCAGGGTGAGGGTCCGCTGCTTCGGCTCGTCCGTACGGCTGCCGGCCGGAACCGGCTGGCCGAGCTTGATGAACCGGTAGATCTGCGCGAAAGCTCGGCCGGCGATCGCCACGCCGATCGCCGTGAGAACCAGCGACACGATGATCGCGGCAAGTTGCATGGGGGCTCCTCGAACCTGCGAGAGCGGTCTCGACTACAGGGTGACTCGACTACGAGGTGATCGACTGCAGGTGTTCGACTTTACACAGTTACTAAGCAGTAGCTTATTCGGTCTTTCCGAGATTACCCATGATTCCCGCGGCCCTGAACCCGGCCGGCCGGTGATCTGCGTCGCGCGACCGGGCCTCGCTTCCGCACGTCACCCCGGGCGGGGCGACGAACTCGGGCCGGGGCATGCCGAACCCAGCGCCGGGGCGACGCGATCAGTCCGTACTACGGAAAGCGTCCAGCTCACGCGTCCGCCTGCTTCTCCGCCCCCGCATCGGAGGCGGCGTCGCCACGCTCGTCGGCCTGCCAGGTGAGGACCTCGCCGGTCGTTCCGCCCGACCTGGCGTAGACGCCCGGGAAGACGCGTACCCGCCACGGTTCGAGCCTCAGCACCCCCCAGGCCGGGGAGTCGGGACCCTCCTGCCACATGGGGATGCTCGCCGGGTCGTAGCCGAGCGGCGGCGGCACCGACTTGAACCGGTCCCAGCCCTCCCGCCGGGACGCCTCGTCGAGCAGCAATTCCGCGCGGCACTCGGCGACGCACGTGTCATACGCCTCCACTCCGTCCCAGAAGTTGCACGACACATACGGATTGTTCTCCAGATGCGCGCGCTTCATCGGCGTCACCATGCTGCCCACCCAGCCGAGGAGGGACGTCCCGTCCCACTCCCACAGCGTGTGGACCATCCGCGAACGGGGCCGTCCCCGGCGATCCACCGTGGCGAGCGTGCAGTAGACCATCCGGTTCGCCATCTCGACGAACGCCGGGGCCACGGTGCGCAGTTCAGTCATGAGCGAGGATCTTAGTGAGGGAGCCGACCGGTCTTCGGATATTTTTGCGAGATGCGGCCCGGCGCCGGGAACCCGGGGGCGACGCCGCTGCGCGCACCGGACACCGATACACGGAGGACACCTTGAGTACGAGCCCGGTCACGCTGGACGACGTTCGCGACGCCGCCGCACAGATCAAGGGCGCGGCGCACCATACGCCCGTGCTGCGCTCCCGGACCATCGACCGGATGGTCGGGGCCGAGGTCTTCATGAAGTGCGAGAACTTCCAGCGCGTCGGCGCGTTCAAATTCCGCGGCGCCTACAACGCGATCTCCCGGCTCTCGCCCGAGCGGCTGCGCCGCGGGGTCGCGGCGTACTCGTCCGGCAACCACGCCCAGGGAGTCGCCCTCGCCGCACGGGAACTCGGCAGCAGCGCGGTCATCGTCATGCCCGAGGACACCCCGCAGGCCAAGATCGACGCCACGGCCGGATACGGCGCCGAGATCGTCACCTACGACCGTTTCACCGGCGACCGCGTCGCGATCGGCGGCAAGCTGGCCGCCGAGCGCGGTCTGACACTGATCCCGCCCTACGAGCACCCGCACATCATCGCCGGGCAGGGCACGGCCGCTCTGGAGCTGATCGAGGAGGTCGGCCCGCTCGATGCGCTGCTGACACCCGTCGGCGGGGGCGGGCTCATGGCCGGCTGCGCCACGGCGGCGACCGCGCTCAGCCCGGGTATCCGCATGATCGGTGTCGAGCCGGAGCAGGGGGACGACACCAAGCGCTCGCTGGAGGCCGGGCACCGGATCTCCATCCCGGTTCCCCGTACCATCGCCGACGGCCAAGCGGCCGAGATTCCGGGCGAGTTGACCTTCTCGATCAACCAGAGGCTCCTCGACGGCATCGTGCTGGTCAGCGACGAGGAGATCCTCGCGGGGATGAAGCTGGCCTTCGAGCGGCTGAAGATCGTGACCGAGCCCAGTGGCGCCACGCCGCTGGCCGCGCTTCTGTCCGGACGGCTCGACCCGCTGCCGGCCCGCATCGGCCTGGTGATCTCGGGCGGCAACATCGGGCTGCCGCGGTTCACCGAGCTGATGTCCGTCTCCGGCTGACCCCCACCGGACTCAGCTGATCCCGGCCGGGCTCCGGCCGACCTCCGGCTGACCTCGGCCGACCTCGGCTGGTCCCCGGCGGGCTCCGGCTGACCTCGGCTGGATCCGGCCGGCCTCCACCGGACTCAGCTGATCCCCGCCTGGCCCCAGAGCCGACCTCCGGCTGAACGCGGCTGATCCCCGCCGGGCTCCAGAGCCGACCTCCGGCTGAACTCGGCCGACCTCGGCTCGTCTCCGGCCGGCTCCGGCTGATCCCCGCGACGCCCTGGTCCCCGCGACGCCCAGGTCCCCGCGACACCTCCACGTCCCAAGGCGGGGACGGCCGCCGCCGACCCCCGCCCTCGCCGCTGGGAGGGTGGGGACGCGGCGAGGGCGGGGCGGGCCGCGGGCGGGGGAGAGGCGGCCCAGGAGATGAGTGAACCGCGCGGGCAACCCGTGCGGCAGGGTGTGAACGCACATTGATGCACGTGCTCGCTTCGCACCCCGTGTGCGGGGCCGCGCCCCCCGAGTGCGCTACCCCTGCGACCCCCTGCGACCCCCTGCGACCCCTGCGCTACCCCGCGATGAGCGCCGGAAGCTCGGCGAGGGAGCCGATCCGCCAGTCCGCGGCGGCCGCCCCGGAGCTGCCCGCCCACAGATGCCCCCAGGGGCCCCGCCGGATATGCGCGACACGCAGACCGGCGGCCTTCGCGGGCGCCACGTCATTGGCGGGGTGGTCGCCGACGTACACGGTCCGCTGCGGGTCGGCCTGCGCGAGGCCGATCACCCGGTCGAAGAACTCGGGCTCCGGCTTGGCGGCACCCCACTCCCCCGAGGTGGCGATCGCGTCGGCCGGAAGATCGAGCGCCCGCAGCAGCTCAGCGACCCGAGCGGTCTGGTTCCCCGCGACGACGACCCGTACCCCGGCCTGCCGCAGCTCGGCGAGGACCGGACGGACGTCGGGATACAGATCGATCTCCTCGAGCCGCTCCCCGCGCCCGGCGGCCTCTCGCGCCCGGTACTCGGCACCGATGTCGGCGCCGGGCTTGGCCAGCCGGATCGCGTCGGCGCTGTCCCGCCCCTGAGCGACGACCGCTCCGACGAGCGCGGCGAGGGTGTGGCGCGGAATGCCGAGCCAGTCGGCCCAGGACGCCCAGTAGCGGTCGTCGCGGACGATGGTTTCCCCGACATCGAATGCCACAGCCTCGATCATGCGGGCAGCCTACGGCGCCGCGGCGCGGCGCCCCGGCAGGTCCACGACGTCAGCCACAACAGCGCTGACGTTGTCGGGTCCGCCTTCCCGTATGGCCAGATTGATCAGTTCTCGGACCGCCTGCCCCGGGTCGGTGGCGGACCCCACCACGCCGTACACGTCCTCCGCGGCCACCACGGCGGACAGCCCGTCCGAGCACAGCAGATAGCGGTCGCCGGACCTGGCCTCGCGCAGCTCCAGCTCGGGTACGAAGGCGCCACCCGCGCCCATGGCGCGCAGGAGCAGCGACCGCTGGGGGTGCGAGGCGGCCTCCTCCGCCGTGATGCGCCCCTCGTCGACCAGCAGGCCGAGTTCGTCGTAGAGGCGCAGTGCCTTCGGCGTGAGCCGCGACGACCGCGCGAATTCTCCGATGGTCAGCAGCCCCATGCCCGCCCTCCTCATACCGGGCACGTCGCCCGGCCACCGCCGATGCTGAGGCTTGCCCCAAGGAGAAGGTCAAGCCAGTCCGGGCCGATCTGCCCGATCGGGATGCGTTCCGGCGCCTCGCGCAGCACCCTGGTCCTATGGCTGCCGAACACCCTCCCGTGATCGTGCACCCGCCCTCCCCCTCCGGCGGGCGGCGCATCACTGTGCACGGCCAGATCGTGGGGCTCGCCCATGGCCGCGGGGACGTGTGCGAGCTGATACGTGTGGCCGGGCTCGATCCGGCGGATGTCGCACTCGACGATCCGGCCGTCATCGAGTGGCGAGGCGGCGACCTGGACCACTGGCCGAGACCTACCGCGTAGCAGCGGAATCGCGTAGCAGCGGGCCGTACGGGACTTTATGTGGTGCACGTGGTGCATGTGGAGCACGTAGCGCACGGGGCACACCGCATTCGAACCTCCGCCTCCTACTGACCGGCCGGCCTCGTCGCCCGCCCCGTCGGCCCCGCCGGCCGGCACGCGGAACCTTCCCTGGAGTCTCGGGCACGCACTCGGCACCGGTCCCGGCTGGGCCATCTCCGAGGGGCGATAACCAACATCCGCGTTCTTCGACGGAACCTCCGCCATCTGGCCCGACGCACCGGCTCTGCGGGGAATCGCGACGCAACTGCTGGAAGCGGGACTGGGCCGAGGCCGGTATGCCGTCACGGCGGAGTCCGATGCGCCTTGCCGACCTCGCGTCCTTCGGCGGAGCGTTCGTCACCCATTCCCCGGGAATCATTCTCGTTACACGTAGCGACGACCGTCCTTGCGCGTCGACGGGAACTCATGAGAACGGTGTCGCGGGTGTACGAGTCCGTTCCCCGGGACGCGATCTGAGTCTTTCCCCGAACTTGCCGCCGACGGAACCCTGTTGGCAATCCGGGGCTGCCGCTTCGGCCGGAGCGGGTGGACCGCGGGGTATGCCGCGCCGAACTCCGGGAGTTCAACGGCAACCCCGACCACCGTCGGAGCACTCTCACCAAAGCACCCTCCCTGAGCGCTCGCCAAATCACCGTATATGGCGGCATTGCCGAATGGAGGAGAACAGGAGACTGCGCTTGGCACGTGCCAGGCGCATAGACATCCACACCTTCGGATCGAAGGGGGACTTGGCGGTTCGCACTAATGGACAGTCTGTTAATCTGCCACTTCCTGGACGTTCCTCCACCTGCCCGCCCTCCCCCCAGGCACCCGAAAGCTCACCGGGTGCAACGAGGTGTCCCGTACGTGTACAGAACTCCTTTTTCTCCCGTAGAGGCCAGAACAGCGCGTACCCGAATGGGTCTGACGACGGCTCAAGTCGCGCAGTCCATGGCCGCCTGCGGCGCCCCCGTACACCCCGGGCTGGTGGACGCGTGGGAGCAGGGAACGCACGTGCCGTCGGAGCCGGAACTCTTCGCGCTCGCCGATGTGCTGTGGTGCCCGGCGACCGCGCTCATGGGCGTCGAGCCGCGGACACTGGCCGAACACCGGCTGGCCCGGCAATTGAGCGTCGAGCGGCTGGCGCACCGAATCGGTATGGACCCGGCCGCTTACGAGGCGGCGGAGGCTGCGCAGCGCTGGGACGGCGACTACCGGCAGACGAAGACTCTCGTCGACGCGCTGGGGCTGTCCTTGCGCCAGTTGGTGGGAATCATGGGCCGGGTCGACGAACTGACCAAGCACCTACGGGCCGCTATCGACGGCCGCTGGAAATCGCATGTGGGACCGGTGACGGAGATCGTCACGGTCAACGAGACTCGGGTGAGCGACGCGCTGCGCACGATGCACGCGGAGTTCGCCGACTTCTCCGAGCGCTATATGGGTCATGTGGTCGCCCGGAGCGACGACTCCCGGCTCAAGGAGATCGCGGCCGAGCGCTCCGCGTATCTGCGTCGTCTGGTCGATCATTTCTGGGAGTTGATCGGCGAGGCGGGCGAAGTGCCGCCCTTCAATACGGTCGGCCCGTGAGCTGAGGGGTGACCGCGGTAACGGCGGAATCGACGGTTCGACTACGCGCCGGTATCCGCGATATCGACGGTATCCGCGCTGATGGGTGCCAACAGGCGCTGTCGGCAGGGCAACACCGAATGCGGGCCGGGGGCCGGGGAGGGTCCTGGATCCCTCCCCGGCCCCCGGCCCGCAACCATTTGAAACGGCCGTTTCAGCGGCCGTTTCTGCAGCCGTTTCAGCGAGGCGCGGCGCCGAGGTGGGGATCCACCGGCCCGTCCGGAGGGCCGTCCACCGCCCCGTCCGCCATACCGTCCGCCGTGCCGTTGCTCTCGTCCATGTCGTCCCAGTCGATCTCCATCGTCTTACGGCCCGTCAGGACATTGAAGAAAAGATTCAGCGTGATGGCGGTGAGACTGCCCATCGTGATTCCGCTGTCGAGGACCGCCTGAACGTCGTCCGGCATCCGGTCGAAGAACGGCTCGACCGTGGTGGGCAGCAGCGCCGCGCCCAGACTGACCGCCAGGATCAGGGCGTTGCGCTCCGTACGCAGGTCGACCTTGCCCAGGATCTGGATACCGACCGCGGCGACCATGCCGAACATCGCGATGGCCGCGCCTCCCAGCACCGGGTGCGGGACCGCGGCGACCAGGCTTCCCGCCTTCGGCAGCAGCCCCAGGATGATCATGAATACGCCGGCTGCCACCACCACGTACCGGCTCATGACCTTCGACATCCGCACCAGGCCGATGTTCTCGGCGAAGGCGACGTAGGGGAAGGAGTTGAAGACTCCGCCGAGGACGGTGGCGATACCGTCGGCGCGCAGGGCGCTGGCCACGGTGTCGTTGTCCACCTTCTTACGGGTGATCTCGCCGATGGCGTACACGTCGCCCGTCGTCTCCACCATGGTGATCAGCATGACCACGGCCATGGCGATGATCGGGAACAGCTCGAACTTCGGCATCCCGTAGTGGAACGGCGTGCTGACGCCGAGCCAGTCGGCGCTCTTGACCGCGTCGAAGTGCACATCGCCGAGGAGCCAGGCGACCGCGGTGCCGGCCACCAGGCCGAGCAGCACAGCGAGGCTGCTCAGGAACGGCTTGCCGATCCTGACCATGACGAGGATGAACAGCAGGGTGCCGAGGGCGTAGGCGAGGTTCTTGGGATCGCCGTACTCGGGCTTGCCGATCAGATGCGCGCCGCCCGCCGCGTCCTGCAGGCCCACCGGAAGCAGGGTGATGCCGATGATGGTGAGGACCGTGCCGATGACGATCGGGGGGAAGTACTTCACCAACTTGCTGAAGAAGGGGGCGAAGAGGAAGGTCGCTATGCCCGCCGTGATCACCGCGCCGTAGACCACCAGCAGACCGGCCGTCCCGCCGCCCGCGCCGATGCCTATGGCGATCATGGGCGATACGGCGGTGAAGGTGACGCCCTGCACCAGGGGCAGCCGCGCTCCGATCTTCCAGATGCCGAGTGCCTGGATGATCGAGGCGATGCCGCAGGTGAGGAGGTCCGCGTTGATCAGGTAGACGAGTTCCTCGTCCGAGAGCCCCAGGGCGTTGCCGAGGAGGATCGGGACGATAACCGCTCCCGCGTAGAACGCGAGGATGTGCTGGAAGCCGTAGAGAGACAGCTTCGTGAGGGGGAGCACCTCGTCGACGGGGTGCGTTCGCTGTCGGGAGACTCGTGCCATCTCTGCCTTGCCTTCGCGAGGTAGGTGAATGAGAGGGAGCCGACGCCGTCGTCCCGGGTCGGCAGGACGAAGGACGGCCGACCCGTTCGGAGCCGGCGTCTGCGGGATTGCCGACAGCCACTTCGCTCCGCGGTGCAATGCGTCCTGGATCGGCAGGACGTCCTTGGATCGGCGGAGCGGAGCCCCAAATGTCTCTGAGATCCGCAGGCGAAAGGCCGATCGCAGCGCTCACCCTAGATGAACGCCGCCTTTCCGCGCGAGTAACCGGAACGGCACACCGCACCGGCCCTCGGACCGCTCGTCCGGGCCGCTTTGGGAGTCCGCTTTGTGAGTCCGCCTTGCCGGCGTGTTCTGTCGGTCCGGCTCCGCCGGTCCGGCCGGACGGGAGGTCGGAAGTGTCGCGAGTCAGAGGTTGTTGAACGGCTCGGCGTACGCGAATTCGCCCCGCAGCGCGGGCTTGTACGCGGTCAGGATGCGGACCTGGAAGTACGTACCCCAAGCCGGGTCCGGCGGGGTGATGCGGTAGTCCGTACTGGGGCGGAAGCCGAAACGGCCGTAATAGGCGGGGCTGCCGAGAAGGGCGACAAGCTCTTCGCCCAGTGCGTCCGCCGCGCCGAGCACCGTGTGGACGAGCGCGAGGCCGACACCGCCCCGCTGGTGGTCGGGGTGAACGCTGAGCGGGCCGAGGCCCAGGGCCGGTGCGGCGTCGACATGCCCCCGGGTGCAGAGGACGTGCCCGATGACCTCGCCCCGGTCGCCGGTCGCCACGAGCGAGAGCGCAGGGAGCCAGGCGTCGCAGGAGCGCAGTTCGTCGAGGAGCGGGACCTCGACGGGAAGAGGGGTCTCGGGTTTGGCGAAAGCTGCTGCCGTGACGGCCCGTACGGAAGGGATGTCGGAGGGCATTTCGCGTCGGATCAGCACCAACGCAGTCTGGACAACCGGACTGTACCGCCGCAACCGAACACTCGGCGCGGCGGCGCGCTCAGCGCCCCACTCCCCACCGGCTCTCGGCATTGGCCTGGGCGACCTTGGCGTGCAGCCGCTCCTGGGCGCTGGCACGCCGTACGCACGCGGGGTCCGCTTCCCAGTCACGGCCACCGCCCATCGGGCGAAGCCGCACCCGCGGGCCCGCGGGCCCGATGACGACGCCGATCCGCTCCTCTTCGCTGTCCCACACCAGCGTGCCCACTTCCCACCGCTGCTCGCTCATGCCTGACTCCGGCGTGCCTCAGCAAGCGTGCGCGCCGGCGCCACGTTCACGCGACCCAGCTCTAACAGGCCCAGCTCGGACGACGGGGGATCCGGGGCGGGCGAAGGCGGGACGATGCCCGCGCTGTTGAGTGCGCCGCGAAGTTCACTCAGCTCGATTGCCGCCGTCTTCGTCTGTGCCGTGGCCCGTGGGGGTATTGCCATGAACACCACGCTACGGAGCTTGAGTTACCACCTCAACGAGTGTGTGCGAACTTGCACAGGATCACCCCAGCTCGCCAATGACTGACCTGGCCGGCGTCCGCCCCGCGGCCCTGTAACCCCGCCCGCAGAACTGCCGGGTACGCCGGGTACGCCGGGTACAGACCTACCCACGAGGCGACCAAGCCGCTTGCGCTGCGCTGCGGGTGGGGGCATCCGGGCTCCCCCTGGCCGACCCGGATCGTCCGCGATGAACCTCGGGAACGGATCAGAATTCGGTATCCATCGGTAGCCGCCGGACACCCGGAAGGTGCTCGTCGAGTTCCCCGGGCTCGAATCGGCACATGCCCACCACATGCCAGAACTCGCCCGCGATATCGCCGTCGTACTTGTAGCCGCCGGAGGGTTCCAGCGCTGCCCAGCCTCCCGTTACGCCGATCAGCGTGGCCCGCGGCGACGGCTCGCCGTCCGGGGGCACAGTCCACAGACGGACCGTGCCGTCCTCGCCGGCGCTGGCCAGCAGCGAGCCGTCCGGACTGAAGACGACGGCGAGGATCCGACCGGTGTGCCCGGCGAGCCGGCCGACCTCACGGCCGCCCAGCGGATCCCAGAGCCGCACCACCCGGTCGTCGCCTGCCGTGGCCAGCAGCGGGCGACTCGGGTGGACAGCGGCTGTCCACAGCCGGCCCGAGTGCCCCCGGAGCCGGTGCTGGAGCTTGCCGTCCCGCCAGACGATGGCCTCCCCGTCCCACGACGCACTCACCAGCCAGGAGTCGTCGGGCCCGTACGCCACCGCGTACACGCGGTCGGTGTGGCCCTCGAGTTCGGCGACGAGGCGGCTCTCCGTGATGTCCCACAAGCGTACGAACCGGTCGTCGCAGCCAGTGACCAACCGTGAGCCGTCCGAGCTGAACGCGATCGACCGGACCCGGCCCCGGTGCTCGGCGAGTGTGGTCACATGCGCACCCGTGCTCCGGTACCACAGCCGTACGGTGTCGTCGTCGTTCGCGGTGGCGAGGATCTCGCCGTCGCCGCTGAAGGCCTCGGCCCACACGTGGTCCGTCTCGGCGTTGATCTCGCGCTGGTACTCGCCGGTGAGCGCGTCCCACAGATAGACGTCGCCGTCACTGCTGGACGTGGCCAGCTGGCGCCCCTGTGGGACGAACACTCCGGAGACGAGACGGTCGTTGTGGCCGGAGAGCTCCTTGAACCGGCGGCCGGTCGCGGACTCCCACAGACGGACCACGCCGTCATTGCCGCACGCCGCCAGGTGAGCCCCGTCGGCGCTGAACGCCAGGCTGGCGACTCTCCGTCCGTGGCCCCGCAGAATGCGCCTGCCCTGACCGGTGGACGTGTCCCACAGCCGCACCACCCCGTCGTTGCCGATGGTCACCAGCACCGGGTCGGACTCCCGGGCACCGATGCGGCCGCGGGGGCGGAACCGGCAGGCCCAGACGGATCCTTGGTGGTCGGCGGGCTGCTGCCGCAGCGGGACCACCGACCAGCCCTCGGACCGCTGAGCCACGCGCCAGAGCCGGACCGCTCCGTCGCTGCCACCCGCGGCCAGCATGCTCCCCTCGGGGTCGAACACCACTTGGTACACGGCTCCGGCGCCCTCAGCCGGTGCTCCGGCGGGGATGCCGGTCACCGGGTCCCACAGCCGTACCTGCCCCGCGGTGTCGCCGCTGGCCAGAAGCCTGCCGCCGGGGTGGAAGTCCAGGGTGTAGACGCGCCCCCCGTGGCCGGTGAGCTCGTGCCTCAGCCGCTGCTCGGCCACGTCCCAGATCCGGACCGTGCCGCGGTCGTCATCGCCCATGTCGCCGGTGGCGAGGAGCGATCCGTCCGCGCTGAAGCGTGCACGGTACGCCGCCCCCCGATGTCCTTCGAGCTCGCCGAGGAGACGGCTGGAGCCGGTGTCCCACAGCCGTACGGCCCCGGCCGCGTCGCCGGTGGCGAGGGTGCGGCCGTCGGGGCTGAACGCCGCGGTGTAGACGGGCGCCGTGTGACCGAACAGCCGGTGCCTCGCCGTCCCGGTGTCCATATCCCACAGGGTGACCGTGCCCTCCGCGTCGCCGGTGGCGAGCTGCGCTCCGGACTGGTCCAGGGACACCGGCCACACTCCGCCGGGGTGCACATCCAGCCGGTGGAGACACGTACCGGAGACCGGGTCCCAGAGCCGCACGGTCCCGTCCGATCCGCCGGTGGCGAGCACACGGCCGCGGAACTTCACGGCATAGACCCGGCCCGTGTGTCCCTGGAGCGTGCGCACGGCCGTACCGGTGGCGGCGTCGCACACCAGGACACCGCCGTCTTCACTGCCCACGGCGAGCAGTTCGCCGTCGGGGCTGTAGGAGACCGGCTCGGGCAGCCTGCTGGCGCGCATGTCGAAGCCGTACGGAACACCGACCGCGGAGGGGCGGAATCCGGCTTGGACGGGCATACCGGGGGCGACTGCGGCGGAACGCAGTTCCGGCGTGTCCAGCGTGGCCTGGTCGGTGACCGCACTGATGAGAGCGGCCCGGTGCCAATGGCTCCCGGCGACCCGGGCACCGCGCAGGTCGGCCCGGATCAGCCGGGCCATGCGCAGGTCGGCGCCGCGCAGGTCCACGTCGGTGAGGTTCGCATCGTCGAGACGGGCCCCGGCGAGGCGTGCGTCACGCAGGACCGCTCCGGAGAAGTCCGCACCGACGAGGCTGGCGTCGGTGAGATCGGCACGGGTCAGGTCGACACCGGAGAAGTCGCGGTAGGAGAGGTCCTCTCCGGCGAGGACGGCACCCCGCAGATCCGTGTGAGCCGGCACCCGCAGCCTGCTGAGGACCTTGACCGCGTTCGCCCGGACGACTTCGTCGTCCTCTCGGGCGCCTCCTTCCCCGGCAGTGCTGTCGGCCAGCACCCGTTCGGCCCATTGCTGGCAGGTGCGGTGGTCGGCGAGATCGCACAGGAACTCGACCGCCAGCTGACTCAGCGGGCGACGGGAGAGCAGGCTGCCCTCTCCCGTGTCGCCGTCACCCAGACGTGCCGCGGCCTCGCGAGCCACCAGCCACTCGACCACGGACCCGTGGATGAACTGGAACAACCCGTCATCAGTACGTAACAGCAGACTGCCGGACCCGACAGCGTGCGCGGCCTGCGGCACGGACAGCCTGCTGTCCGCGAGGCCCATCAACGCCTCGCCCACATCGTTGAGTTCGTCCAGACGCAGCGCGCTCCGACCGCTCTCCCAGAGGCGCACCGCAAGGGTCGTCACCCCGCGCCAGAGCTGACGCAGACTCAGCCTGGGAGTGCTGCCGGGGCCTCCGTGCGCGCGTCGCTCCTCGTACTGCAGCCAGGAGGTGAACACCTCCTCGTAAAGCCCCGCGGGGCTGAGGGCCCGGCCGGCGCCCGCGACCGCGCGCAGCCGCTCGTGGTCGAGGTCGGCGACAAAGCTGAGGAGGCGCGGGTTGCGGCACATGGCGAGCAGGTCGGGGATCTGTTCGAGCAGCTGCACCCGGCGGTCGGCGGCCTGCTCGTCCCCGTAGCGGTTCACCAGGTACGTGCGGATCTGCCGCGGCGAGAACTCCTGGACGGCCAGGACACGGCGCTGCGGGAGCAGCCCGACCCGTTCGCCGAGCGCGGTCAGCACCTGCGCCTGTGACCTGAAGTGCTGAGTTCGGCTGCTGACCACGATCTTGGCGCTGTCCACCGCGGCGTCGAGCAGCATCTGCAGGTGCTCGGCAGCGCGGTCGTAGCTGACCTGGTTGACCAGTTCGTCGAACCCGTCGAAGAGCAGGACGATGCGGCCCTGCCTGAGCATGTACCTGAAGGCACGCAAATCGATGGTGTCGACGCCGTGGCTCGCCAGGTGGGCGGCGACCAGGCCGTCGAGGGTGTGGGCCTTGTCGAGGGCGCTCAACTCGATCAGCAGCGGCACCACCTGGGGGAGTTCCTCGGGGAGGCGGCGGGCCAGCTCGCGCAGGGCGAAGGTCTTGCCGTGACCGAAGTCGCCGAGAAGCAGTACGAAGCGGCCGTGGTCGGCGTCGAGCAGCCGCAGCATGTCCTCGACGAGCCCGTCACGCTCCACTCCTCCGGGCCGTTCGATCTCGCGGTAACGCTGCGGCAGGTAGAGGCTCGGCTGGTACTGGACGTCCGTAGCCAGCCGCGTGGTCTGGAGCGCGACATAGCCGCGCAGGTCCAGCAGCCCCTGGAACTCGGTGAAGCTGCGGATGCGGACTCCGCGGCGGCGGGCTCGCTCGCGGAGTTCGCGCGACGGCGGCGGGCCGTCGTGGACGAGTTCGGCATCGGGTTCGGTGTCGGAGGCGTGGACGTGATCGATGAAGCGATCGACCTCATCCGCCTGCGGGGTGCCGACGCAGACGGCCACCCGCTGCTGGCGCACGAACTCGGATTCCGTCCAGGTGACCAGCAGTTGCGGCACAGCGCCGGGAATGCGTCGCAGCTGGGTTCCCTCGTGGCGGGTACGGCAGACTTCGGCGACACGGGCGATCAGCGCGTCGAGCGGGTCCTCGACGGTGCGGGAGGCCTCGAGTGCGGGATTCGCCGCATCGGCGTCGCCCGTGACGGCCTCGGCGACCGCGGGAGCTTCGCCGCCGGGGGCGTTCGACAGCGCCGGCACCCCGAAGACGCGGTGACCGCTGCGCCATTCGGTCTCGTACTGCCGCGGTTCCCTGTCGGAGCGTTCCGGCCAGCGGGTGAGTCCGTCACGGGTGATCCGGAGCAACTGGTGCCGGGCCGGGGCCGCGGCGCCGAAGACCGGCAGCTCGCCGGAGGTGAGGGACAGCGCGGAGGCGGTGGGCGCGGCCGACGCGGCACGCGGGTTCCCTGCGGGTCCGTGCAGCAGGAGGTCCAACCGGGGCCCGGTGAGCCGAGCGAGCACGTCGCGGTCACGCACCGGTGCGGTGCCCTGCGCGGGTTCGTACCCGCGCCCGTGGCGGAGGCTCCGTTCCGGGCTCGTGGCAGTGCCGGTCCGGTCGCCGGCATCGAGCGGCCGGTCCGCGTCCACCGGGTGCCGGAGGGCACCGATCCGCAGCCAGCCCTCCTGCTCGTACGGGCGCAGCGCCTGCGCGAACCAGGCCGCCTGCTCGGGACCGAGGGAACCGTACTGATCGTCCGGCCTGTGGCTGTAAGCCATCGAGGAGTTGAGCCCCGCGACGACGGTGTGCAGATCGGCGACGGGGAACAGGCTCCAGGGCTGGTCGCTGTCGAAGACGACATCGAGTCCTTGGTAGAGCTCCTGGAACAGCCGGGCGTAGTGGCGCCACTTGGGCCAGTAGGGCGGCATGGGCTGCATCTCGTCGGCTTCGCAGGTGCTGAAGTAGGCACGGCAGGCCGCCTGGCTGACGTCCTGTCCGCCCGGTACGACGGCGAGCCGGTCGGGGTCGAGCCCGAGTCGCGATCTCAGTCCCGTGAGGAAGGTGAGAGCCTGCTCGCACTCCCGCGGGCTGCCAGACGCGGTGAGGTCGCCGGTGACGACGAGCAGGTCAGGCTCGGGCGCCCCGGAGTCGGTGAGTTCGACCAGATCGCCCCAGATGGCCGCCTGGAGTGCGGCCGGGTCGGCACCGCGCCCGAAGCACGGCCCGGCGAGGTGGAGTACGGAGATGGCTTCCCTGGCCTGGTTCGCCTCGGCGGCCTGCGGGTAGCGGGGCGGGACGGCGGGACGCCGGCGTCCCGCCCAGCCCGGTCGGCCGGGCGTCCGGTTGGACAGTGGTCGCGGGATGCTGGGTGTGGCGACGGGGGAGACCGACGGTCCGCCGGGGAAGCCGGGGCGCGCTGTGGGCCGGGCTCTGCCCTCGAGCGCCTGTCCGACGCGGGTGAGCAGCAGGTCGCGTGCGGCGGAAGTGTCACTCACCCCCACCAGATCGACGTAGGTGATCGTGGCGAGCAGGCCCTCGACCGGGATGTCCTCGGTGCGGACCGTGATCAGCCTGCGCTCCGGGGTGTCGGGGTCGGCCCGCAGCGCGGCCTGCCACTCCATGCGCCCGTAGCGGGAGCGTTCGTAGTTCCGGGACAGCACGGCGATGACCGCCGCGGACTCGCTGACGCCGCGGTCCATGAAATCGACGAAATTCGTCCCGGCCACGAAGTCCCAGGCCTGCACAACGGTTCGGTAGCCGGCCTCCTCCAGCGTCCAGGCGATCCATGAGGCCCATCGCTCGTCGGCCGGTGAGTAGCTGATGAAGAAGTCCAACAGCGGTGTTTCCCCCGTGAGTTCCTGGCGAGCGACCATGACGACCATCCTATGGAGCAGATCGCCCGTGGTCACCGCCTTCATACGAATGGTGTGCAATGCTTTGCGGGTGCCTGCCGCCATACAACGTCTGCATGTGCTGGACTGGTTGGCCGGGGGGGTGCTGGCCTGCGGTCTGCTCTGCCTTGCCACGGGGCTTCTTCCAACGGAGCCGGCCGGGGACGCCATGCTCCGCATCGCCCCGCTGCTCGCGTTCCTGGGTACGGTGATCGTGCTCGCCGAACTGACCAGCACGGCTGAGGTGTTCGACGTGGTCGCCTCGGGTGTGGCGCGCGCCGGGCGAGGCAGCTACGCCGCGCTGTTCGTGCTGTGCGTGGTCTTCGCCTCGGTCACGACGATCACGCTGAACCTCGACACGACCGCGGTGTTGCTCACCCCCGTCATGCTGGCACTCGCCACGCGGGTGGGGATCGCGCCCGTGCCCCTGGCCATGACGACGGTGTGGCTGGCCAATACGGCGAGCCTGCTGCTGCCCGTGTCCAACCTGACGAATCTGCTGGCAGCGGATCGTGTCGCCCTCTCCCCCACCGGTCTGGCCGCGAAGATGTGGCTGCCTCAACTGGCGGCCATCGCGGTCACCATGGTCTGTCTGTGGCTGTTCTACTGGCGCAGCGGCAGACGTGGCGTGGACGTGTACACGCCTCCCGCGGTACACCGGCCTGCGGACCGTACGCTGTTCCGCGTGTGCGGGCTCGCCTGCCTGGGCTTTCTGCTGGTCATCCTGATCGCCGACGTCCCGCTGTGGACGGCGTCGGCCGCGGCCGCCGGGGTCACCGTGGTGGCTTTCGCGGTGCGCAGGCGGTGCGCCCTACGGCTGTCTCTGGTGCCGTGGCGGCTGCTGATCCTGGTCCCGGGGCTGTTCCTGGTCGTGGAGACGGTCAATGTGAACGGGCTGCACGACATACTGTCGTCCGCCATCGGCCCGGACGGCGGGCTGTTCGGCATGTTCCGTGCCGCGGCGGTCGGCGGGGGGCTGTCCAACGTACTCAACAACCTCCCCGTCTACCTGGCCGGGGAATCGGCGGTACCGGCGGGGAACCATGAGCAGTTGCTGGCCCTGCTCATCGGGACCAACGTCGGTCCGGTGGTGACGCCTTGGGCCTCGCTGGCCACACTGCTGTGGTTCGAGCGCTGCCATGCTCAGGGCGTCAAAGTCTCGTTGAAGAGTTTCATGGGCACCGGGGCCGTGCTCGCGGTCGTTGCCGTGCTGGCCTCCACCACGGCGCTCGCGGTGACCGGGTGAGGCTCAGCTCATGTCTCAGCGCACGCCGATGGCTGTGCTCCCCCGGACCAGGTCCAGCAGATACGGCATGTCCTCCGGTCGTCCGGCGACGAAGCTGCGGTCGGTGTCGGGGCCGATGACGCCGGGGCGGAACGGACCGCCGTCGAGGGCCCGGATCTCCAGACCCGCCTCCGCGGCGAGCAGGGCACCCGCGGGCAGATCGATGGCCTCCGCCCGGTAGCCGACGAAGCCGTCGATGTCTCCGCGGGCGAGCATGGACCAGGTTAGGAGGGGCGCCCACAGCTGGAGCAGGCGCCGGGAGCGGACTTCCAGAACCTCCTTGAGGGCCCCCGCCGTGGGGTCGTCGCGGGCGACCGCGTGCCCCTGAGTCCAGGCGAGCAGCGGCCCGGCGGGCGACAGCGGGCGCCCGGGTCCTGTCATCCGGCCGTGGGGTCCGTACGCGCCGCAGCCGGCGAGGGCAGTCCACGTCCTGTCGGTGACCGGGTCGTGCACGACGCCGACAACGGGCGCGTCGTCGACACACAGGGCGATCCCGACCACATATGCGGGGAGGCCGATGACGACGTTGTTGCTGCCGTCGAGTGGATCGACCAGCCAGGTGCGGGACGTCCCCTGACTGCCGTCTTGATCGCCGTCCAGGGTGCCGGCCTCTTCGGCGAGGATCCGGTCCTGTGGAAAGTGCTCCCGGATCCGCCGCACGACAAGGTGTTCAGCCATCAAGTCGAGGTCGGTGACCACGTCTCCGTCGTCACCCTTCGCCCGAACGCCGTAGTCGTCCTGGAAGCCGGAGCGCAACAGCGCGCCTGCTTCCCGTGCGGCGTCGACGGCCAGCCGCCGCTCGGCGGCGAACCGCTCCGCCGGGTCATCGGGGTCGAGGCGCATGAATCCTCCTGAGGACCGTCCGGGCTGTCCGGGCGGTCTGTCCGGCATCGCATGTCTGTCGTACCACCTGGTGGACGGTGCCATGCACCGGCCCGAGGGACAGGTCGGAGCGTCCGGGAAGAGAACGGCCGAGCACCAGCGTGGCAGCGGCGCTGCCCTGCGGGACGACGGTCGCGTGGAACTCGCCCGCCGGAAGCGTATAGATCTCGCCTCGCGCGCTGGTCTGTTCGGGTCCTGGTTCGCAGCTCACCAACCGCGAAGTCGGCCGAATATCGTCCAGCCCCGAGGGGCTGCTGCGCACCTCGAACACCCGGTGGGTGGGCTCCTCGGGCTGCTCCAGCACCCGTACGCGCAGGTTTCCCACATCCCCGTACAGCACACAGCTGGTCAGCTCCCAGCTGTGTGAGTGCACGGGTGAGGTGGTCAGGTCTGCTGCCATTTCACTCGCTGCGGTGTCGAAGGCGTGCACGCAGACCCCCCGGTCGCCCTCACGCTGCACCGGGAAGCAGAGAAAACCGAGCGGGTGCCGGACGGCCCGCAGCCCGAGCCGGCCGGACGCTATCTCCTCAAGGGCTGAGGAGGCCGTGTCGAAGAGCTCTGCGGCAGTCCCCTCCCGGTTCATGGTCTGTTCGAGCAGTCGATGGTCCACGAGGCTTCGCACTCGGCGGTTCACCTCCGGTACGGGTTCTCCGCGCGCAGCGCCTTGTCGATGACTTCGCTGACGTCCCTGTCCGTGAAGGAGGTCGGAAGCGGTAGTCCGAGCTCTTCGAAGAGCCGGTAGGCCTCGTCGACCGTCGGCTCCTCACTGAGCGGTACGGTGCGGCGCAGGTCGAGAGTGACCGCCTGTTCCCGGCTCTGATGGAGCTCGGTGACGTAGTAGTCGTAGAGCGGCCGGTCCCGTTCCACCAGCAGGTTGACCCGTCGGGGGTCGTCCTGAGTGATGATCAGGCAGGACGCCGAAAGGTCGAAGCGCAGCGTCGGCACGACCGACGACAGGTGGACGTCGATCTCCAGAGTGTCGAGCCGCTGCCGGTGCCAGCAGGCGGCGAGCACCGTCGCGAACGACTCCTTGCGGGTCCGGTCCGCGCTCCAGCTGTCGGGCGGCACAACGTCCAGCCGGTGGGCGAATGTCTGCCGGAAGCGTGCGTACGCGGCGCATGCCTGCTCGTCGGCCGGGTTGACGATATCGATCTTGACGGTGAGGGAGCGACGTTGAAGCTGCGCCTCCCGAATGCAGACCGGAAGGGTAACCGCACGCAGATAGGTCCCGGTGCCGCCCTTGAACACCCAGCGGTCGGTGTTGCGACGCGCGTGGTCCAGAGCCTGTTCGAGCTCGGCCCCGGTCAACGAGCGCACCATGGTGAGGTCCTCGAGCGCATGGCGTGTCCCGGAGGTCGCCAGCCGGATGTCCGCGACACGGCGCCTGCGCTCGGTCAGCGTCCCGAAGACCAGCGCGGCGAGCACGAGCAGTGTCGCTCCGGAGGTGACATGGTCTGGAAGGTTGTCGAAGACATCGAGAAGACCGATGACCAGAGCGGCGCCCAGGGCCACGATGCTGTCAAGATTCCGGAGGGTCCAGGCGACCCCCTCCTCGATTCCGCGCCTCGTCTGTGCAGTCCTGCCTGCCACGCAAACAACCTCTCCCCCGGGTACTGGGCAATCGTAGGAGTGGACCGAGGTCAGCGGCCAGGAATTCCGATCGCGACGGTGCTTTCTGCGCCACTCGCAACGGCTCCGACCGAGCCACCCGCGCAGCGCCACGCGGACATCTCGCCGCTCGTGGCCTCGCTTCGGGGCGCCCTCCCGGCCCCGGCTCCCGCCGAAGCCATCCGCATCGTCACCGGCTCCGCCGACGCTTATGCCCCCGGGCCGCTTGACGGCAGAGCGTGACGCCGGCAGAAATTCGGTCGGGTCCACGCGGGCATTGATCTCGAAAAAGGCCCACCCTCCGCCGGCCCCGAGATGCTGCGTTCACGATCAACCGGGCGCCTGCCAGCTGTGGGCGGTGGGGAAGCCGCGCTCGCGCTCCAGGCGGCGCCAGCGGGCGGTGCTGCGGTGCGGGCGGGCGGCCGCACCGCGGTGGTGGTTGGTGCCGGCGGCGGCGCGGGCGAGAAGGACGGCGGTGAGGGCCGCGAGCTCCTCGGGTTCGGCGTGGCCCTTCTCAACGCGCAGAAGGTTCTCGGGGCTCATGTCGGTTCTCCGTTACTGCCGTTACTGCGGGGGGTTGCCGTGCTTGCGGGAGGGCAGGCTGGCGTGCTTGGACCGCAGCATCGCCAGGGAGCGGATCAGGACGGAGCGGGTCTCGGTGGGGTCGATGAC
>NZ_JBEXKU010000111.1:0-19928 GCF_040609575.1 Streptomyces sp. NPDC004647
GTCGATTGACCCCCATCGAGTTCGAGACCACCATGAAGCCCGCCACGGCCCTCGCGGCATGAAACCCGACTGTCACCTATCCGTGCAGCAGTCCCGACGAGCGGCGCGTCGTCCGGCGACTGGCCTCGCGAATTTGGGACGGCATCACAGACCAACACACAGCCTGTTGTGGGCCGCCTTGTCAGAGGAGCCGGTAACCCCGTCTATGCATCCGGGTAGCCGATACCAAGATCCGGACCATTCACGGACCAACGACCTCGTGAAGGCAAGTCAGCACCAGCATTTCAGCAGGTCAGACATCATGTGACGTCTGTACCACCAGTAGACGAAGAACCTGCTGGTCAGCTACTCCCCCAAGAAGCTCGGCTTCTTCTAGGAGCAGCAACGAGGGGCGCCTGACCTGGACTTGGGTCCGTCAGGCGCCCCTCGGGGAGCTCACTCCTGCCCGGCCCGGCAGTGCGAGACACAAAAACTACGGCCATCCTGCACAACCCACCCCTTGCCCGATTCATCCCGCCGCCACTCCTGCTGCAGAGCGTCAGGGGCGGTAGGGACGCGTCAGCGCTGGATCCCGCTTCAGCGACGCGCACGGAGACCGGAGGCCGGGCAAGCCCGCCGCGGCCCCACAAGCGGGGCGCTCATCTGTCAGTCGGGCGGTTCCGACAGGTGCGCCAAGATCCGGCAGACCTCCTCGACGACCTCCCGGGCCTCGGCCACGTCCGCGCAGTCACTCAACTCCCTGGCCGCGCCCCCGATCACCGTGGTCAGCACGATCACCCGAACCCGGCCGGCGCGGCGCGTCTCATCGACCCTGAGGAGCTTGGCGTTGCGCCGTACCCATGAGCGGTCCCACTGCCGACGGAGCGCATCGAATCCCGAAGGGCCGTCCTCTTGCCACAGCAGTCTGCCAATACGCCGCCGTACCCAGGCGCCCTCCAGATACGCCCTCGCCCCCGCAACGAACAGCGCGATCGGGTCGGTCACGCCCTGGCCGCGCGCTTCGGCGACCACCGCCGTGGTGCGCCGCTCCTGGTCTTCCTGGAACTCCTCCCACAACGCCAGATACAGCCCTCTCTTGCCCCCGTAGTGGTGGAAGAGGCTGCCGACGGGGATCCCCGAGCGGGCCGCGATCTCCGTCACGCTGGCGTTGGTGTAGCCGCGCTCGGTGAACACATCGAGCGCCGCGTCCAGCAGCGCGCGCCGCGTGGAGTCCCCCGCCGCGGCCGAGGCCGCCCCCAGGGGCTGCGCTGTCCTCTGTACCGCGGTATTCCCCGCCTCAGCCTCGGTCTGCTCCGGTCTTGCCGCTGAGCTGGCCGTCCGCTCCGGGTGGGTCTGGCTCACTGTCCGTCCTCCCCTTCTCCGGCCGCGTCGCGGATGGCGAGGGCGACCAACAGTTCCAGCAGATCAGCGATCCGGCGCGGGTTGCGCCCGGTGCGTTCCTCGATGCGGCGCAACCGGTAGTGCGCCGTGTTGTGGTGCACCTGCAGCCGGTCGGCTGCCAGGCGCAGGTTCAAATCCGCCTTTGCGAACGCTCGTACCGTGGCCGTCAGCGCGCCCCCGCGCCGGACGTCATCATCCAGCAGGGCACTGATCCGAGGGTCGACCAGCTGGCGGGCGATGTCGTCCGCGCGCAGAGCAAGGTACTGGAACGGGGACAGCCGAGGCAGCGCCGCCACCCCTCCGCCGCTGGGTACGAACTCCAGGGCGGCCCTGGCCTCCTGGTAGGCACGCGGCAGCTCCGCCGCGCCCCGGGCCACCGTGCTGATCCCCATGGCCAGGACTGTCCCGTCCCGGGCCAGGCGGCGCTGGACCTCTTCGAAACGCGCGCACACCTCTTCCGGCTCCGTGCCCGTACGCAGCACCGGCACGGCCACGACCTCGCCGTGCCGTACGACCACCAGGACTCGGGCGGAGCGCACCCCGGCGGCGGAGATCGCCGCGCTGGTGATGTAGCCGCTCTCGGCGTCCGCATCCGCCCCACCGTGCCGGGCGCCGTCGACGCAGACCGCCACGACCACCATCATCGGCACGTGCGCGCCGATGCCGTAGGCCTGTGCCGCGGCCAGCAGCGGGCCGCGTGTCGGTACCCCGCCCGCGAGAAGCTGATCGAGCAGGTCCCTGCGCTCGCGGTCCGCGTCGGCCACGACGTGCTGCTGGAACTCGAGGTAGGCCTGTGCGGCCTGTGTGCTGGCGTAGTCCATGTACCGCATCAGCGGGGCGACGAGGGTGAGCGCGGCCTCCTGCCCGGCAGCCGACTGGCCCGCGGAGTCGAGCAACGCCTCCCAGAACACCTGCCGACCGATCCGAAACGCGCTGATCCAGTCCTCCAGGGCGAACCCGGCGCGGGCCCTGCGCATCGCTGCCGCCCTGCTGAAGGCCAGGTCCTCCGGGGCGAAGCTCCGCTCGCCCACGAGCAGCGCCAGTTGAACCCGGTAGTGCGAGAGCAGCTGGTGGCGCACGTCCTCGAAGAAGCGCTCGTCCTGCACCGCGTAGGCGGGGATCTCCGCGTGCATCACCGCGAGCGCGGCCTCCGCCACCTGCTCCACCCGCTCCTTCACAGCGCACAGGATCCGCAGCCGCTCGCAGCGCAGCGGCTCGGAGAGCTCCGGAAGGAACGGGACGATCGCGCGAGGCATGGCGGGATCATCGTCGCCGAATCGTGACCAGTCAACAGGCTGCGCATCGCGAATTCACGTCGGATTGTGCGCGGCGCACAGGGCGGCGCCCGCGAAGTTGGGTGTGCGCACCCAATGCCCCCGAAGTGGGCGCCCGCCTACTGTGGCGCTCCCCCACCCAACCAGGGACCTTGCAGAAAGGGCTGCGCCTATGCTCGCGGTCGACGGTATCACCATGCGCTTCGGCGGAATCACGGCTCTGGACGACGTCGGTTTCGCCGTCGAGCAGGGCACCGCCGTGGGCCTCATCGGGCCCAACGGAGCGGGCAAGACCACGCTCTTCAACTGCCTGACCCGGCGCTGCGCACCCGACGCGGGCACGGTGCGCTACGAGGGCCAGGACCTGCTCTCGTTGCCGCCGCACGCCGTGGCGCGGCAGGGCATCGCCCGCACCTTCCAGAACCTCGGCCTGTTCCAGCACCTCACAGTCCGGGAGAACGTCCTGGTCGGCGCCCACCACCAGGGCCGTGCCGGCTACGTCGACGCCGCACTGCGGCTGCCCCGGGTACGGCGTGAGGAGGCGCGGCTGCGCTCCCGTGCGGAGGAACTGCTGCAGCGGCTGGACTTGGCCGACGTCGCGGACCACCCGGCCTCCGGTCTGCCTTTCGGCACGCTCAAGCGCGTGGAGCTGGCCAGGGCGCTGGCCGTGGAGCCCCGGCTGCTGCTGCTCGACGAGCCGGTCAACGGGCTCAGCCACGGCGAAGTCGAGGTCTTCGCCGACCTGGTCAGGGCGGTGCGCCAGGACTTCGACCTCACCCTGGTCGTGGTCGAGCACCACATGGGCTTCGTGATGGGGCTCTGCGACCGGGTGGTGTGCCTGGACTTCGGACGCAAGATCGCCGATGGGCCACCGGAACAGGTGCAGCGTGACCCGGCCGTCATCGAGGCGTACCTGGGGGCGGCGGCATGAGCGAACAGACGAAGGGCGCTCCGGTGGACGAGACCACGGCGCCGGCCTTCCTCGAGGTGTCGGACCTGCACGCCGGCTACGGGCAGGCCCGCGTCCTGCACGGCATCGACTTCCATGTCGCCCGGGGCGAGGTCTGCGCGATCCTCGGGCCCAACGGCGCGGGAAAGACCACGACCCTGCGGGCGCTGAGCGGCATGGTCAAGGGACGCGGGTCGGTGACCCTGGACGGCGCTCAGTTGCTGGGCCGTTCCCCCGAGCAGGCCGCCCGGCTCGGTGTGGCGCACGTACCCCAGGGCCGGGGCACGTTCAACGACCTCACCGTGGAGGAGAACCTGCGCGTCGGCGCCTATCTGCGCAATCGCCGCGGGCGGTGGGGCGGGAGCGAGCGGGCTGCCGTCGCGGCGGACCTGGACCGGGTCTACGGCTACTTCCCCAAGCTGCGCCAACGCTCCCGGCAGGCTGCGGGCAGCCTCAGCGGTGGCGAGCAGCAGATGCTCGCGATCGGCAGGGCGCTGATGCTCCGTCCCGCGCTGCTGCTCCTGGACGAACCCTCGCTGGGCCTGGCCCCCCTCGTCACCCGTGAGCTGTTCCAGATCGTCCGTACCGTCAACGAGGAGGAGCGCACGACCGTGGTCGTCGTCGAGCAGAACGCCCAGCTCGCGCTGGACATCGCGCAGCAGGCACACGTACTGGAGTCGGGCCGCCTGGTGCTGTCGGGCCCGGCAGATCAGATCCGCCAGGACGGGCAGGTCGCCGAGGTGTACCTCGGCGTCTCCGTCCAGGCCCGGCAAGGCGGGTGATCCCGATGACGGAATTCCTCCAGCAGGTCGTGGAGGGACTGGGGTCGGGCTCGGTCTACGCGAGCCTGGCGCTGGCCCTGGTCCTGATCCACCGGTTCACCGGCATCGTGAACTTCGCTCAGGGCGAGCTCGCCATGATCTCCGCCTACGTGGCGTGGCAGCTGGTCGCCTCGGGGATGCCGTTCTGGCTGGCACTGCCGGTCACGCTCGTGGTGTCCTTCGCGGGCGGCATGCTCATCGAACGCCTGGTCATCCGGCCCGTCGAGGGAGGCCCCGAGCTGACCATGGTGATCGTCACCGTGGGCCTGTTCATCTTCGTCAACGCGGTCGCGGGCCTGATCTGGTCGTTCACCGTGAAGGACTTCCCCCAGCCGTTCCCCGACGGCGGCATCGACCTTGCCGGAGTCAGCGTCGGCTGGTCGACGCTCGGGATCATCGGCGTCGTGGCCGGCGTGATGGGACTGCTGTACCTGCTGTTCCAGCACACCGGGACCGGTCTGGTGATGCGGGCGGTCGCCAGCAACCCCGCCTCGGCCAGGCTGTCGGGGATTCGGGTGGGCCGGGTGCTGATGCTGGGCTGGGGGCTGGCCGCCACGGTCGGCGCGCTGTCAGGCGTGCTGGTCGCACCGCTGCTGTTCCTTGAGCCCAACATGATGGGCGGCGTCCTCATCTACGCCTTCGCCGCGGCCACCCTCGGCGGCTTCGACAGTCCGGTGGGCGCGGTGGCGGGCGGCCTGGTCGTGGGCGTCGCCGAGACTCTGGCAGGGGCCTACGTCGGATTCGTCGGCGCCGACCTGAAGATCGGCGTACCTCTGTTGATCATTCTCGTGGTGCTGCTGGTGCGGCCACAGGGACTCTTCGGCCGGGCGGCGGTGGAACGAGCATGAGCACCGGAGACCTGACCACCAAGACTGCGCGCACCGCGCGCTGGGTACGTCCGCTCGCGGCACTGGTCCTCACCACCGCTCTCCTCGCGGCGCCCTACTACTTCGCCCCGTTCCGGGTCTTTCAGCTGACCATGGTGCTGCTGTACGCGGTCGCCCTGGCGGGTCTCAACCTGCTGGTCGGATACGGCGGGCAGATCTCCCTGGGCCACGGCGCGTTCTTTGCCGTGGGCGCCTACACGGCGGCCGTGATGCTGGACCGGTTCACCATCGACCACCTGGCCACGCTGCCGGTCGCCGCGGCCGGCTGCTTCCTCCTCGGGCTGGGCTTCGGGGTCCCCGCGCTACGGCTCCGCGGTCTCTACCTGGCCCTGGTCACCCTCGCCTTCGCCGTGTTCCTCCCGCCGCTGCTCAAGCGATTCGAGCACGTGACGGGCGGCTCCATGGGCCTGACCGTCGCCAAGCCGCAACCGCCGGCCTGGACCGGGCTGGCCGAGGACCAGTGGCTGTACTTCCTCACCCTCGCGGTGGCCGCGGTCGCGCTGCTGGTCATCCGCAACCTGCTGCGCTCGCGTGTCGGCCGGGCCCTGCTCGCCATCCGGGAGAACGAGAGCGCGGCGGAGGTGATGGGGGTCAAGCTCTCCTTCTACAAGACCCTCGCCTTCGCCTGGAGCGCGATGTTCGCAGGAGTCGCCGGGTGCCTCTACACCTGGGTGATCGGCTTTGTCTCTCCCGACTCCTTCAGCATCAACCTGTCCATCACGCTGCTGGCCGGCCTCGTCGTCGGCGGCCTGGCATCGGTGTACGGGCCGCTGCTGGGCGCGGCGTTCGTGATGTACGTACCGAGCGTGGCCCAGGACATCAGCCCGGCCGCGCCGGGAGTCGTCTTCGGCCTGCTGATCATCGTGGTCATGTACGTGGCCCCGACCGGACTCGCCGGCCTGGCAGGCCGCGCCGGACACACCGTCCGGCGGAGCGTGGAACGTCTCCGACGCACCCGCCGTCGACCGGAGCCCGTTCCCTCCGCCGAACCGCCCGATTCCCCACCCCTCGCCCCCCAGCACCTCACCACACCGCCCACCACCAGAAAGGGTTGACCCGGATGCGCCACAACACCGCCCTGCGGGCAGCTGCGGCAGGAATCGCCGCCCTCCTCACCTCCACCGCCTGCTCCACCCAGCGTGGACAGGAAGATGCCGCCGCTTCAGCCGACGGCGCCTGCAAGGGCCAGCAGACCACGGGTATCACCGACAAGAGCATCAAGCTGGGCGGGATCTACCCGCTGTCCGGACCAGCCTCGGCCTACGGCACCATCAGCAAGGGCGTCAGCGCCTACTTCAAGTACATCAACGCCGAGAAAGGCGGCATCGACGGCCGCAAGGTCGAGTTCGTCGTGCGTGACGACGGCTACCAGCCGCCGAAGGCCGTGGAGGAAGCCCGAAGACTGGTGGAGAGGGAAAAGGTCTTCGCGGTGTTCCAGACACTGGGCACCCCCTCCACCTCGGCCGTGTGGGACTACCTCAACCAGCAGAAGGTGCCGCAGCCGTTCGTCGCGACGGGCGCCTCCGTGTGGGGCACGGACACCAAGCACCCGTGGACCATGGGATGGCAGCCCGACTACGTTTCCGAGTCGCGGGTGTACGCCAACTATCTCAAGGAGAACAAGCCGAAGGCCAAGGTTGCGGTCCTGTTCCAGAACGACGACTTCGGCAAGGACCTGCTCGGCGGCTTCAAGCAAGCCATCAAGGGCAGCAAGGTCGAGATCATCGCCAAGGAGAGCTACGAGGTCACCGACCCGTCCGTCTCGGCCCAGATGAGCAACCTCGCCCGCTCCAAGGCGGACGTGCTGCTGAACATCACCACCCCCAAGTTCGGCAGCCAGGCTCTGGCCGCCGATGCGAAGAACACCAAGTGGAACCCGCTGCACATCGTCAACAGCGTCTCGGCGTCGACCAGTGTCCTCAAGCCCGTTGGCTTCAAGAACGTCCAGGGCGTGGTTTCCGCCACGTACTTCAAGGACCCCGCCGACCCGCAGTGGGCTGACGACGCCGAGATGAAGACCTACCGCAAGGCGATGAAGAAGTACGCCACGGACACCGACCCCTCGATCCAGTTCAACGCCTACGGCTGGGCGGTGGCCTCAAGCCTGCACAAGGCACTGGATGCCATGAAGTGCCCGACCAGAGAAGGACTGCGCGACGCCGTCCAGAAACTCAAGGACGTCAAGGTGGGCATGCTGCTGCCCGGCGTCACCCTGAACACCGGAGACAAGGACCGGTTCCCCATCGAAACCATGCAGCTCATGCGCTTCAAGGGTGAACGATGGGGCCTCTTCGGCGACCCCCTCGACACCCGCAAGAAGTTCGGTCCGGTCACGGACTGACGGCCAGCCAACCCGGAGGGCCGGCCTGAGCAACCTCAGCCGGCCCTCCGGCAGATCCCCACCGTGCGCGACTGAGCGAGCTGCGATTCCTCCAAGCCGCTAAGACCTGTGGCGCTGCATGTGCCGCCGTTGATCAGTGGTCGCCGATGCGGAACGTGAGACGGCGCGGCCGAGCGCCGATGCGAGATACGGCCACGACAGCCTCAAGTTCGGACAGATCTGGGCAGTCGGACCTCCGTGCTCTCAGCTGGCGTGAAGGATCCGAAAGCGATCGGGTTCCGCCGGATCTCGATCAACGACTTGGATTGGCGTCCAAGCCCATTGCCAAACGCTGATGCCTGGCGTGCGGGAGAACTGGATCTGCCCGCGGGTGCCTTCGACTGCAACGCGCGGCCAGGATTCGGCAGTGCGCGCCCGGTCCGCGCCGTGAGAACGCAGCACATCGGCGAGGACGGCGACCGTGTCGTAGCCCTCGAAGGCGACGAAGGAGGGCGCTTCGGCCAGCCGCTCGCGGAGGGCCGTCTCGACTCGTGCACCGAGTGGGCTGAGGCGCTCGGGCAGGTAGCGCAAGAACGGGATCGCGGCGCTGTCGTCGCCCAGCAACGTCGCCCATTCGGCGAACTCCGGTTGCCCGGCCGGAGCACCAATCATGATCTCGGCGAGGCGCCGGTCGCGGCGGACAGACTTGACGATCGACACTGCCGGCTCCGGGTGGCCGACCAGAAGAAGGAGGGCTGTCGCGCGATTGTCGACGAGTTCGTCGCACACGGCCGTGGGGGCGAGCGCGCGCATGTCGAGTTCGATGACGGTGCCGCCGCGTGGAGCGAGGTAGTCCCGCAGAATGCGGGCCCCAGATGCCCAGTAGACACTCGACTCGGCTGCTACGGCGATTCGGCTGTAGCCCGCGCTGAGGAGGAAGTCTGCGTAGATCTGCCAGCCGTGGGACTGCGCCGGGGCGAGGCGCGCGACTCACCATGTCGCCCGCATCCAACCGACGGCCGCTGCCGATAGGTCAGCTGACACTCATGTCCGCCGGGTCCGCGGCCGGGTGCGCTCGACCGTGCGGTGGCGTTTCACCGTGCCGGCCTCGGCGCAGCAGGAATATCGACAAGAGACCGATCACTGCCGCGAACAAGGTGGAGCCGATCGTGATGACTGCGAATCCCTGACGGGAAGCGTGGCCGGCGCTGCCCACAAAACTGGCGAACAGTGAGCCGAACAGCGACACCGCGATGGCCTCGCTTCCCAGCCGGACGGTATTGATCCATCCGGCCGCCATGCCCGCCTCTTTCTCGGCCACCTGCGCCAATGCCTCACCGTCGATCAAACCGGCCTGGAGCCCGAATCCGGCGCCGACCATCACCATCGGAAGCGTCATCCATGCGAGGCCCTGCTCCGCGACCGCGCCCGTGGCCACCAGGCCCACGACCATCAGTGTGATGCTCCAGATCAGGATTTTGTCCACGGCTGTCCCTCTGGCAGCCAGACGTCCGGCGATCAGCGGGGAGATCAGTACCGGCATGGTCAGGAACATCATGAACGCGCCACTTGCACCTGGTGAGGAGCCGTAGGCGCCTTGGAAGAAGACCGGCATGTAGGCAACCGCGTTGGTGAAGGTGAAGGATGCCACCGCAACCACCAACGTCATTCCGGAAAAGCGCTTACTTCGCAGAGTGCGCAGGCTCAGCAGGGGGCTTGGAGCGGTGGATTCCCGCCACGCGAAAAGTCCGTAACAGACGAACCCGGCAGCTGTACACAGCAGGAAGGGGAGTGACACCCATCCCGTCGCCGAACCGAGCGCCAACCCACCGAGCGTCAGAGTGGTCGCCACGCAGAAGAGCACTGCTCCGGCCACATCGATCCGGGCCGCATACCTCTTCTCATGGGCGGCCGCTCGGCGGATCAGCGGCATGCCGAGGCACGCGATGACCAGGCAGCCCAGTTGGAATCCGTAGACGAACCGCCAGCCGACGACCTGGGTGAACAGACCGCACAGGGACGGGCCGAAGGCCAGGGACAGACCCGCGACCGATCCCAGTAGGGCGAAAGCACGGGTTCGGCGTTCACCCTCGAAATTCGATGACACCACCGCCGTGCCCACCGAGAAGACGGCACCCGCGCCGGCCCCCGCCACCAGCCGGGCCACGTCCAGCATCAGGTAGTTCGCGGCGACCAGGCTGATCGCGGATCCGACGCCGAAGATCAGCAACCCGATCATCAGGGCTCGCCATCGCCCGATGATGTCCGCGATGGAGCCCCAGATGAGAGTCGAGCAGGCAAAGGTCAGCGTGTATCCGTTGAGAGCCCACTGCTCGCCTGTTGACGATGCCCCTAGGTCATGTGCGATGTCGCCCAGGGACACGGCTGTTCCGGACACCGACAAGGGGACCGTGAAGATGGTGAGCAAGATGATGGGCATCACCAGGCGCGTACCGGACGGCGCAGCACCCGGCTGCTCGATATCAGACGTCATCGTATTCCTCTACCTACTCCCGCACGGCGCAGGAACGGACGGGCCGGGTTCGTCCCCGGGTTGGCAACACCAGGCCGCAGCGACGGCCGGCCGTCCAACACGGGCTTCCATAGCCGGCCGGTATGGGACGGCCGATGCCGTCACGCCCTGGCGTTGACCGACCGGCACTCGTCGAGGAAGTCCACGATGTGGCCGAACACGTCCAGGGCCGCGTTGCGGCCGATGAACGTGTCGAGGTGGCCGTATCCGGGAACCTCCACATAGCGGACGTCCATCTCGGGGTACCGGCGCGTCAGGACGTCGTGGCAGAGCTCGTTGGAGTCGTACCAGAAGCGGTTGTCGCTGCCGGACAGGAGCATCAGCGGTGCCTCGAACTTCCCCGCGTTGTCGAGCGCGTTCTTCGGCAACGCGTCGTAGCGGCCGTCGGCGTCGTCGTACCGCATCATCGTGTGGGCCAGTTCGATGCTGCGCAGATGCGGCAGGATCCACATCGGCACCGCGCCGTACAGGTCGGCCAGGCGGTCGTGGGTGACGTCATCGAGGTTGTCGTGCTCGAAGAGCGAACCACCCACGCCCCACGAGTCGTTGTGCAGGATCTGGCAGTTGGGGTCCTTGCACTCGGCGCCCAGCGAGACCTCCGCGAAGATCAGCGAGTGCTTCGACCACAGGCCCACCTTCTTGAAGTCGGTGGGGATGTTGACGAAGCGGGACCGGAGCAGTTCCCCGCCGAAGTGCAGGCGCGCTCGCGTCTTCCAGGACATCTTCGGCGTGAGGAACACCCCCTGCGCGACGACGCCGGTCAGGCCGGGCACCAGCCCCGCCGCCATGCTCAGCGACAGGCACATCGCCCCGATGCAGTGCGCGACGACCAACAGCTCGCGGCCGTCGATCCGTTCCCTGATCAGCGACACCGCCTCGGGGATGTCGTAGAGCGCCACGTCGTCGAAGGTGTAGCGCACCCGGCCCTCGTTGTACGGAAGACGGCAGCTGCCGCGCCAGTCGAGCAGCCAGGGCTCGTAGCCCGCGTCGAGCAGGACGTCGACCAGGTTGCGGGTCTCGGGCAGCGTGAACATGTCCGCCGAGGCGGTGAGACCGTGCAGGATCAGCACGGCCGGGCGGTCGGTGGCGCCGTCCTCGGGGGCGACCCGGCACAGGCCGAGCTCCGTGCCGTCGGAGGCGGTGAAGGGGATCTCCTCGACCCGGTCCCCGAGTGCGTGGTGGAGGGGCCTCAGCGTCATCGGGTCTGCTCCCTTTTGATCATCAGCTTCCTGATCTTGCGTTGCAGCTTGTCCTTGTCCCGGTCGATCGCGTCCCGGCGCAGGTCCAGGAGTTCGGCGGCGACGCGCAGGGACGGCTCCGCGAGCCCCATGCCCACCTGCACGAAGAACCACGACAGCCAGGCCAGTTTGGCGAGCCGCTGCTCCTGTGACGACAGCCGCGGATCGACCCGGATCCCGTCGATCTGGTCCGGGACGTAGCTCTTGCCGGGCACCTTGACAACACCGGCCAGGCCGGCCGGCTCGCCCTCGCGCCCGATGGTGACCTCGATGGTCCGGGTCTGCTTCCAGAAGTCACGGCTGGCGCGGGCCGTCTTCCAGCCCTCCAGCCACCAGCGGCCGCCGTCCCGGTCCACCAGGACCAGGCGGTAGCGCAGCAGCGGGTGGTCACTGCCGTGCCGGAGCGGGACGCCCTCGTCGGGACGGACCCAGATCTCGCCCGCCTCCACCGTCAGCGGCTCCGGGTGCAGCCGCTCGCAGGTCACCTCGCCGCGGACGTCGATCTTCCGGTGGCGTACGACCTGGTACATGCTCGCGATGGACAGCGTGAGGGCCATCCGGCACTTGGTGTCGCGGTCCTCCCCGATCGGGCCCACATGGCCCTTCGTCCGCTCGCGGAACGACAGATAGGGCGGGTCCTCGCGGCTGGGCAGCCGCGCCACGCCGTCCTTCGCCATCCGCTCGAAGGCCTTCAACTGGGCCTGGGCGCCGTACCGTTCGGCCATCGGCAGGCGGTGCCGCGTCACGAACATCTCGGTGCGTTCCGCCCCGGCCTCGGGGCCGAACATCAGCGCCTCGAACAGCTTCATCGCGGTGGGGCTGCGCAGGATCCGGACCAGGAAGTCGAGTTCGGGCACCGGCTCGGCCGCATGCCGCTGGAGCAGGTCGTCGCGCCAGTCCCGCCAGTTGGCCACCCGTACGTTCATGCCGGCCAGCTTCATGTCCTTGACCAGTTCCGGCAGCGTCTCCGCGCGGCCGGTCAAGTTGTAGTTCTGGCCCCATGCCTTGGGATCGAACACCACCGCGGCCGCCACCTTGCTGATCCAGTCCACCGGTGCCAGGTTCATGAACTTGAACGCCGGGACGGTCCGGTACCGGGAGAACGCCCCGATCAGGCCGGTGCTGAGGTCGCGCGGGTTGTACACGCCGGTACGGGTGTGACCGCCGATCGCGCCCGGACGCAGGAACGTCACGGTCAGGCCGTGCTCGCGGGCCCGCCGCAGCACGGCCTCGGCAGCCCACTTCGACTTGTCGTAGCCCGCGAAGAGCCGGTCGATGTGGGCGACCGGGTCGTCCTCGCCCATTTTCTCGATGCCGACCTCGTTGAACACGGCGACCGACGAGATGTGGTGCAGCGGCTTGGGCCGCCCGGTCGTCGCCAGCTCGGCGAGGACCAGCGGGCCGAGCACATTGGTCTGGCGCAGCGACGGGTAGCCGCGCAGGAAGTCGACCGCGGCGGCGACGTTGACGATCGCGTCGATCTCCTGGGCCAGGCTCTCCCAGCCCTCCTGCGACAGGCCGAGGCGCGGCTGCCTGAGGTCCGCCGCGAGCACCGTGACCCGCCGCCGGACCTCGCTGGACCAGGGCTGGTCGAAGCTCGCCAGGGCGTCGGCGAGGCGTCGTTCGGCGGCGGCGTCGTCCGCCGCGCGCACCAGGCACACCACGTGGGCGTCCCGCTGCCGCAGCAGGTCGAGCAGGAGGTGGCTGCCGAGGTAGCCGGTGGCACCGGTGAGCAGGATGCGGCGCGGCGGCACGGGGTCGGCCTGGTGGCTGAACGGCAGCCGGTCGGCGAGCGCGAGGTCGGCCAGGATCATCTCCAGGTCCTCGTCCGCCCCGTCGGCCGACGCGCGGACGACGACCGGCGCGATCGCCGGCGAGGCGTTCGACGACGGCGCGGCCGGCGCGTTCGGCGACGGCGCGTCCGGCTGGGCGTCGGGCACCGCGGTGGGCAGCCCCGCTCCGGCGGCCCAGCGCTGCGCGAGGCGGCGGGGCCGCGCGTCCGCGAAGACGTCGTCCAGGCTCACCCGTACGTCCAGCTCCCGGGCCATGACCGCGACGAGCTCGACCGCGTCGACCGACGACAGACCGGCGTCGAACAGGTCCGTCTCGGCGTCGGGCGTGCTCCCCGGCAGGAAGCGGGCGGCCCGGGCGACGATGTCCGCGGCGACCTCCGTGACACCGCGGGCCCCCGCCCCGCCGGCGGGCGCCGGCTTCGGGGCGGCGGGCTCGGCCGACTTCCGGAAGCGCGCCAGGAGGTCGGAGGCCTGGGCGCGGCCGGGGCCGCGCCGCTCGATCACCTCCTCCTCGGGACGACGGTTGACACTGCGGTTGCGGCTGGTACCGCTACCCGCCTCAGGCATTGCTGACCTCCGCTGCATTTTCGGATCCGAGGTCCCAGGAACGGAACTCCCGGAGTTGTGCCACCGCCACCGCCACCTCGAGGCGCGGTGCCTCGACGTCGCCGCCGCCCAGGCGGGAGACCAGGCGCCGTGCGGGAATGTTGCGGGGCGTGTTGTCGGCGACGAGGCGCACCGTGCCGCATCCGTGGTCCTCGGCCCGGTCGGCCAGCCACTGCAGCAGCCGGTCCTCCACTCCCCGGCCGAGCACACGGCAGCTCATCATCCAGGCGACCACTTCGAGTGCGTCCTTGTCCGCCGTGACGGCCAGGACGCCGATCTGCCCGTACGCGCCGAACCGGTCGCGTGCGGTCGCCGTCCACACCTCGCCGTCCTTCCGCAGCCGCTCCAGTTCGGCGGCGTCCAGAGGGCGGGGCCGCAGGTTGAACTGGTTGGTGCGCCTGCTCAGTTGGATGGTGCGCTCGGCCGTCTCCTCGGACACGGGCTCGATGTCGAGTTCGAGCTGAAGGTTCTCCAGGAACTCGGCGAAGCCCAGCTGTGCACGGGCCTCGCCGCGCACCTGCTCCTGCCGGTAGAACTCGGCCCTGGCGGAGTCCTCCGCCGTCGCGGCCCGCGGCACCATCGGCCACAACCGCGCGACGAAGTCGGCGAGTTCGCCCGCGCTCGGGCAGGTGACGCACAGCACCTCGGGCAACTGGGCGCGCACTCCGGCGATTTCCACCGGGTTGTCGTCGAGGAAAAGGAAGCTGTCGAGGCCGAGCCGCAGCTCCTCGGCGATCTTCACGATCCGCGTCCACTTCGGCTCCCACGCCGCGGAGATCGCGGCGAAGTGCTCCCGGTGCAGCGGGCTGTCCGGCCGGTCGAGGATCCGGTGCACCGTCTCCTCGTCGTTGTTGGAGACCAGGGCGAGCAGCACTCCGGCCTCCCGCCACTGGAGCAGCCGCTGGGCGAGCAGGGCGCGCGGACCGGTCAGGTCGACGTTGTCGGGACCGATCTCACCGGCCACGCCGCTCCACAGCGTCTCGTCCCCGTCGACGACGATCACCTTGGGCGCCCGGCGGCGGACCTTCCAGATGACGTCGGCGAGCCGCAGCGCCACGACCGCCTGGAACTCGTCCTGGAACGGCAGGTGAGCTATGTCGTCGGTGTGCGCGTCGAACACGTCGGCCACCGGGTAGTCGTCGTCGTTCCACGCGTCCGAGGGCAGTACGGCGATGCCCGGCTGGTCGGCGAGGCGCGCCGTCACCTGCCGCTCCCACTCGCGCAGCCGTTCGTCGTCGGAGCGCTCCGGCAGGAAGGCCACGACGAGCGGGGTGCGGGTGCGGTCGGCGAGGGCGCGCAGGGCGGCCGGGTACTCGTCGGCGAGCTGGGCGAGCAGGTCGCCGTCGCCGTCCGTGTCCGCGAAGCGCGTCAAGTCGCCGGGACGCAGCAGGACGAGGCTCGCGACCGTCGACGTCTGGGCGAGGACGCTGCCCGGGTCGTGCAGGCTCGCCAGGACCTGGTGGTAGGGGGCCTCGGCCACGTCGAAGGGCCCGCCGCCGTCGACACCGGCGTCCTCCAGGGCGACCGACAGCATGGCCGGGAGGTTGCCGAGGGCGAAGGTGGCCGCGACGGCTATCTGGCTTGCGGGGTGGGGTTCGGTCGTGGTGGTGGCCGGTGCGGGTTCGATGGGCACGGCGGGCTCGGTGGCCGTTGCGGGATCGGGGGCCACGGTGGTGGGTCCTTCCGGTAGCGCGAGGAGGGTGTCGGGGCCGTCGGCGATCTCGGCGGCGAGGGCGAGGCAGCCGCGCGCGAGGTCCGCGCAGCTCGCCTCGTCGAGGACGTCGGCGTTGTACTCGAGGCCGACCTTCCCGAGGCCCGGCATCACGGTGACCATCAGGTCGAGGTCGGAGTAGCCGGTGCCCGCCGGGACGATCTGGAGGCCCTCCGCGGCACCGGCCTGCGGCGGCATGTAGTTGAAGTAGACCTCGACGAGGGGCGCGTCCTTGCGGTACAGCCCCTCCTCGACGAGGGCGGACATCGCGTCGAAGAACGTGACGCCGCGTTCCAGGACCCGGCTCAGCCGGCTGTCGGTGCGCCGCAGTACGTCGGCTACCGCCTCCCCCGCCTCCACCTGGGCGGCGTACGGGATGGGCAGGCCGAAGTACCCGACCGCGTCCAGAGCGGACACGTGCATGCGGGTGTCCACGGGGACCGCGAGGACGAACCTGTTCCGCTCGCGCAGCCGGGCGAGGTGCACCGTCAGGACGCCGAGCCAGAAGGCGGCGGGCGTGATGCCGAGGCGGTTCGCCCGGGCCGCCACCTTCTCGTGGAGGTCCTGCGGCAGGTCCGCCAGGTGCATGGCCGAGCGGAACGACCGCTCCACCGGCCGCGGCCCGGCCAGTTCCAGGTCGAGGCGCCGGGCCCCCACGAAGTCCTCGCGCCAGTCGGCCGAGGGGCCCTGCTCGTCCGCCGGGCGCGCGGCCTGTGCCCGCAGCAGCAGGTCGATGTCGCGGTTGGTGACGGCGGCGGGCGGCTCGGCGCCGCCGAGTCCGGCGCCGAGGCCGTGGGCCACCAGCATCAGCGACGCCAGGTCGGAGACCGCGTGGTGCGCGCCGAACACGAGAACCTGCTCGCCGGACGGGTAGGCGAGCAGCTCGAACCGCCACAGCGGAGCGAGGGACAGGTCGAACGGCGGCTCCATCAGCGCGCGCAGCCGCTCGTCCACGTCCGTGCCCTCGTCCACCGGTGACCAGCGCACCAGGTCGTCGTCGAGGGAACGCCGGACCTCCAGCTGCTGCCCGCCGTCCGCGTCCGGGACGATCGCGGTGCGCAGCGCGGCGTGCCGGGCGGTCAGCGAGGCGATCACCTCGGTGAGGCGGTCCCGCGTCGTCGGGGCCGTGAGCCGCACGGCGAGGCCGATGTGGTGCGTGACGCCGGGCGTGCCGTGCTGCTCGGTGCGGAGCAGGCGTACGACGTCCCGTGTGGCGGGATGGCGTACGACCTCCGCGACGTCCTCGGCGTCCTCGGTGCCCCCGGCCGCGTCAGGACCCGCCGCGTCGGCCGCGGCAGCGCCGTCGACGGCCTGGCCCGCGCCCGCGATGAGCTGGTCGGCGATGCTCTCGACGCCGGCGCCGTTGAACAGGGAGGCGATCGGCAGGGCCTGGCCGAAGTCCGACTCGATCAGGCTGCGGATCTGCATGGCCATCACGGAGTCGAGGCCCTGGCCGACGAGCGGCGCGACGGTGTCGATCTCCGTGGTGTCGAACCCCATGGTTCCGGCGAACCGGTACCGCAGCCGGTCCACGACCGCGTCCCGCGAGTCGAGCGCCATGCGACCGTCCGCGCCGGCCGCCCGGCCGGCGCGGGCCACGGCGACGCGGCGGCGGGGCGGGAACAGACCGGCGAGGAGCGGGGGCAGCAGGCCCGGCTCGGTGGCGCGCAGGACGGGCTCGTCGAGGGCGGCCGCGAGGAGCAGCGCATCGTCCGCGTCCCGGGTGAGCGCGGCGTCCAGGAGCCCGAGCCCCTGGTCGGTGCCGAGGGCGGCGATCCCGCCGCGCCTGATCCGCTCCAGGTCCGCCTCGCCGAGGTGCCCGGTCATGCCGGTGGCCTCCGCCCACAGGCCCCAGGCGAGGGACAGTCCGGGCAGACCGGTGCGGCGGCGCTGCTGCGTCAGCGCGTCGAGGAACGCGTTCGCGGCGGCGTAGCTGCCCTGCCCCGCCCCGCCCAGCACGCCCGCGAGTGAGGAGAAGACCACGAAGGCGGACAGGTCCGTCCCGGCGGTCAGTTCGTGCAGATGCCAGGCGGCGTCGGTCTTCGGCCGCAGAACGGCGTCCAGGCCGTCCGCGTCGATCGACTCGACGACGGCGTCGTGGAGCACGCCGGCGGCATGGACGACGGCGGTCAGCGGATACGCGTCCGGCACATCGCGCAGTGCGCGCTCCAGCTGGTCGCGGTCGGCCACGTCGCAGGCCCGCACGGTGACCCGCGCCCCGGAGACGGCGAGTTCGTCGCGCAACGCCTCGGCCCCCTCGGCCGCGGAGCCGCGCCGGGACAGGAGGAGCAGATGCCGGGCGCCGAGCCCGGCGGCGTGCCGGGCCACCTGTGCGCCGAGGCCGCTCGTCCCGCCGGTGATCAGGACGGTGCCCGTGCCGAGGGCCTCGGCCGTGCCGTCGGCCACCGGTGCCGTCTCCTGGCGACGCAGGGCGGGAACGTACAACTTCCCTTCCCTGAGGGCCAGTTCGTGGCGGCCGGTACGCAGCGCGTCGTGGAGCGCGGCCTCGTCGAGGCCGTCCAGGTCGCCGTCCGCGTCCAGGAGGACGACGCGGCCGGGGTTCTCCGCACGGGCGGCCCTGGCCAGCCCCCACACGGATGCATGGGCGAGGTTGACGGCGGCGTCGGGCTCCTCGGCACCGGTGAGCACGGCTCGGCGGGTCAGCACGACCAGGCGCGCCGAGGCGGGCCGGTCCTGGGCCAGCCACTTCTGCACGCCGCGCAGGGTGTCCCGCAGCACCGCCCGCGCCTGGGCGGCCTCGTCACCGGCGGCGGCCCCGGCATCGGGCCCGGCGTCGGCGGCCTTCAAGAGCGTCACGTCCGACGCGTCCGCGTCGGGGTCCACGGCCGAGGCGTCCTCGTCCGCCGCGTACGGCGACCACTCGACGGACAGCAGCGCCGCCGTGCTGCTGTCCGATGTGGCGAGGTCGCCCGCCGTCACCGGGCGTACGAGGAGCGAGTCGATCCGGGCGACCGGCGTGCCGGACGGATCGGCCGCCTCCACCGTGAAGGTGTCTCCCCCGGTGGGGGCGATGCGCACGCGCACCTCGCTCGCGCCGCGGCCGTGCAGGGCGACCGTTCCGAAGGAGAAGGGCAGCGGCGTACGGCCGTCCAGGCCGTCCACCGCCGCGGCCTGGAGCGCCGCGTCGAGGAGGGCGGGGTGCAGTGCGAACCGCTGCGCCTCCTCCGCCTGCCGGCCGGGCAGGGTGACCTGCGCGAGGATCTCGTCGCCGAGCCGCCACACATCGGACAGGCCCTGGAACGCCGGTCCGTACTCCAGACCTGCGCCGGCCATCGTGTCGTAGTGGGCGGCGGCGTCCAGGCGCTCCGCACCGGCGGGCGGCCACGCGGCGCCGAGCAGCGGCCCGTTGGCCTCCGGTGCCGTGACGGCGTTCGTGACGGCGTTCGTGATGAGTACGGCGCTCGCGTGCTGGGTCCACTCGGCCGTGCCGGCGTGCCGGCGGGGCCGGGAGTAGATGTCCAGCGGGCGGCCGGTACCGGTCCCGTCCGCGGCCCCGATCTGCACCTGTATGTCGATCTCGCCCTGTTCGGGGAGAGTCAGCGGTGCATGCAGGGTCAGGTCCCGCAGCACGTCGCAGTCGACCTCGTCGCCCGCCCGGAGGGCCATTTCCACGAAGGCGGTTCCCGGGAGCAGCACCGTGCCGAAGACCGCGTGGTCCTCCAGCCACGGGTGCGTGGCGCGGGATATCCGTCCGGTGAGCACGACGTCGTCGCTGCCCGCGAGGCGTACGGCCGCACCGAGCAGCGGATGCCGCACCGCGTCCAGGCCCGCGGAGCCGACGTCGGCGGCCGTGGCGGCGGCGGGCTGCCAGTACCGGCGCCGCTGGAAGGCGTAGGTTGGCAGCTCCACCAGCCGACCACCCGCCACCCACGGCGACCAGTCCACATCGACACCCGCGACGAACACCTCGGCCAGGCTCCGCAGCAGTTGGGCCTCTTCGCCTTCGTTGCGGCGGAGCGTGCCGACCGCGGTCACTCCGGCCGTACGGCGGTGATCGGCGTTCTGCGCCACGGCGCCGAGCAGGACGGGGTGGGGGCTGCTCTCGACGAAGACGCGGTGCCCGGCCTCCAGCAGCTTCCGAAGGGCGGCGTCGAAGCGGACGGTCTCGCGGAGGTTGGTGAACCAGTACTCCGCGTCCATTTCGGCCGTGTCGATGGCCTCGCCGTACACCGTGGAGAACAGCGGTACTTGACCCGTACGCGACTCAATCCCCCCGAGTGCGTCGAGGAGTTCGTCCTTCAGCTCCTCCACCTGCGGCGAGTGCGAGGCGTAGTCGACCGCGATACGACGCGCCTGGACGCCATCGGCCTCACACCCGGCCATCAACGCGTCCAGCTCATCGGACGCACCCGACACCACAACCTGCTCAGGCCCGTTGACCACCGCAATCTGCAA
>NZ_JBEXKU010000112.1:0-19564 GCF_040609575.1 Streptomyces sp. NPDC004647
GGACCGTTCGGCGCCGTCAGACCATTGGACGCACCATCCTGGTTCACTGCGGAACCCCGCACCACCGCCAGCACCCGGTGGCCATTGCGCCGCGCGTCCGAGAGACGCTCCAGCACCAGCATGCCGACACCCTCCGACCAGCCGACACCGTCCGCCGACTCGGAGAACGCCTTGCAACGCCCGTCGGGCGACAGACCCCGTGCCCGGGAGAACTCCACGAAAGTACCGGGGGTCGACATGACGGTGACACCGCCGGCCAGCGCCAGCGAGCATTCACCGCTCCGCAGGGCCTGCGCGGCGAGATGCATGCCGACCAGGGAGGAGGAGCACGCGGTGTCCACCGTCACCGCCGGGCCTTCGAGGCCCAGGGTGTAGGAGACGCGTCCGGAGGCCACGCTCGGTGCGCTGCCGTTGCCTCGGAAGGCTTCGTACTCCTCGCCCGTGAGCAGCGGTCCGTAGTCGTTGTACATGACACCGGCGAAGACACCGGTCCGGCTGCCGCGCAGCGAGGCCGGGTCGATCCCGGCGCGCTCGACGGCTTCCCAGGAGAGTTCGAGGAGCAGGCGCTGCTGGGAGTCGGTGGCCATCGCCTCGCGCGGCGACATACCGAAGAAGTCCGGGTCGAACTCGCCTGCCGTGTGCAGGAATCCGCCTTCGCGGACATGGGTCCTGCCGGGCCGGTCGGGGTCCGGGTCGTAGAGGCCGTCGAGGTCCCAGCCACGGTTGGTGGGGAAGCCGGAGATGGCGTCACCACCCTCCGTGACGAGCTGCCAGAGGTCTTCGGGCGAGGTCACTCCGCCCGGGTAGCGGCAGGCCATGCCGACGATCGCGATCGGGTCGTCGGTGAGCGTGGGCGGGGCGACTGCCGGCGCGGCCGGTGCCTCGGCCGCGGTGCCGAGCAGCTCGTCGCGCATGTGGTCGGCGAGGGCGCTCGGGGTCGGGTAGTCGAAGACCATGGTCGCGGGGAGCCGCAGGCCGGTCACGGATTTGAGGCCGTTGCGCAGCTCGACCGCGGTCAGGGAGTCGAAGCCGAGGTCCTGGAACTGGCGGGACGCCTCGACGTCCGTCGCGTCGGTGTGTCCCAGCACCTGGGCGACCTGGCCGCGTACGAGGTCGAGGAGAATCTCACGGCGTTCGGCGCCGTTCAGTCCGGCGAGACGCTGGGCGAGGCCGTCCTCCGTCTCCGAGACCCGTGCGGCGGCGCGCCGGCCCGGGGCGCCGATGAGGCCGCGCAGCAGGGGCGGGATGCCGTCCTGGGCACGCAGGACGGGCAGGTCGAGGCGTACGGGTGCGACGGCCGCCACGTCGGTGGCGAGGGCGGCGTCGAACAGCGCCAGGCCCTGGTCGACGGAGAGGGACGGCATGCCGGAGCGTGCGATGCGCTCCACGTCGATGTCGGTGAGCGTTCTGGTCATGCCGACGCTCTGGGTCCAGGGGCCCCAGGCGAGGGAGTGGCCCGGCAGTCCGTGGTTCTGCCGGTGGGTGGCGAGGGCGTCCAGGAAGGCGTTGCCCGCCGCGTAGTTGGCCTGTCCGGGGCTGCCGAGGGTGGCGGCGACGGAGGAGAAGAGCACGAACGCGGCCAGGTCGAGCCCGCGCGTCAGTTCATGGAGGTTCCATGCCGCGTCGGCCTTCGGGCGCAGCACGCCGTCCAGCCGCTGCGGGGTGAGCGAGCCGATTACGCCGTCGTCGACGACACCGGCGGTGTGCACGACGGCGGTGAGCGGGTGTTCGGCGGGGACGGTCGCCAGCAGCTCCGCGAGTGCGGTCCGGTCGGTGACGTCGCAGGGTGCGACGGTCACCTGGGCGCCCTGTTCGGTGAGTTCGGCCCGGAGCGTCTCGGCGCCTTCGGCGGCGAGGCCGCGGCGGCTGACGAGCAGCAGGTGCCGTACGCCGCGCTCGGCGACCAGGTGGCGGGCGAGGACGCCGCCGAGGCCGCCCGTACCGCCGGTGATGAGTACGGTGCCCTCGGCGTCCCAGGAGGGCCGCTCGGCGGGGACGGGGACGCGTGTCAGGCGGGCGGCGAGCAGTTCTCCGCCGCGTACCGCGAGGTCGGGCTCGTCGGCCCCGGCCGCGAGGGCGGAGCGGAGAAGGGCCGGCACGGCCTCCGGGGGAAGGGAGGCCGTGCCGGGGTCGATGTCCAGGAGGCCGAGGCGTCCCGGGTTCTCGGTCCTGGCCGTCCGTACGAGGCCGTGGACCGATGCGGCGGCGAGGTCGTCGCCCGTGAGCGCGCCCTGGGTCACGAACACCAGTCGGGCGTCGGCGAAGCGGTCCTCGGCCAGCCACTGCTGTACGTGTGCGAGGACGACGGCGCCCAGGGTATGGGTCGCCGCAACGACGCCGTCGTACGTGCTGTCGGGTTCGCCGTTCGCGGCGATCAGGACCACGCCGGGGACCGGTCCGTCCGCAGCGGCGAGCGCGGTCAGGTCGGGGTGGGCCGTCACAGGGATGCCCGCGGTACGCAGGCCGCCGGCCATGTCGAGCGGGTCGGCCCCGATCAGCGCCACCGTGTCGGGTCCGGCCGCGGCCGGACTCTTCGGAGCGGTCCAGTCCACGCTGAACAGCGAGTCGCGGTGCACCGCGCCGGTGTCGTCGAGGCTCGCCGTGGGGACCGAGCGGGAGACGAGGGAGTCCACGGAGAGGACCGGGCCGCCCGCCGTGTCGTAGACCGCGATGGAGACGGTGTCATCCCCTGCGGGGGCGAGCCGGGCGCGTACCGCCGAGGCGCCGGAGGCGGTCAGTGACACGCCCTCCCACGCGAACGGCAGACCGCCGCGGCTGATGGCACCGAGGTCGGTGAAGGCCGCCGCGTGCTGGGCGGCATCGAGCAGCGCCGGGTGGAGGCCGAAGGCGCTCGCGTCGGTGTCGGAGTCCTCGGGGAGCGTGACGTCCGCGTACACCTCGTCGCCGCGCCGCCAGGCGGCGCGCAGACCCCGGAAGACGGGGCCGTAGTCGAAGCCGAGTTCGGCGAGCCGCTCGTAGCAGCCGTCGAGGTCGACGGGCTCCGCACCGGCGGGCGGCCATACGGTGGCGTCGAAGCCGGGGTCCGGGGCGGACGCGCCGGGCGCGACGACGCCGGTGGCGTGCTGCGACCAGGGGAGGTCGAAGCCGTCCTCGACGCGCGAGTAGATGCCGAGCGGGCGGCGTCCCGCGGCGTCGGCGGCACCGACGCGTACCTGGAGCTGTACGGCTCCGTGTTCGGGGAAGGCGAGCGGCGCGGCGAGGGCCAGTTCCTCGACGCGGTCGCAGTCGACCTCGTCGCCGGCGCGGATGGCCAGTTCGACGAAGGCCGTACCGGGCAGCAGGGCGCGGCCCCGTACGCCGTGGTCGGCGAGCCACGGGTGGGTCTGGACGGACAGCCTGCTGGTGAACAGCGCGCCCTCGCCGTCGGCGAGTTCGACGGCCGCGCCGAGCAGCGGGTGCCGGGCGGAGCCGAGCCCGGCGGCGCGCATGCCGCCGGACGTGTCGAGGCCGGCGGACGGCCAGAAGCGCCGGCGCTGGAACGGGTAGGTGGGCAGGTCGACGAGCCGGGCGCCGGAGCCGTCGTAGAGGGCGGCCCAGCGCACGGTGGCGCCGCGGATGTGCACCCGTGCGAGGGCGGTGACCGCGGCCAGTTCCTCCGGGCGGTCCTTGCGCAGCAGCGGCACCATCGCCGCCTGCTCCGTCAGCGAGTCCTGGGCCATGGCGGAGAGCACACCGTCGGGGCCCAGTTCCAGCAGGGTGGTGACGCCGCGTCCGGTGAGGGTGTGGATGCCGTCGGCGAACCGTACGGCCTCGCGTACGTGCCGTACCCAGTAGCCGGCGGAGCACAGCTCCGCGACCTCGGCGATCCGGCCGGTCACGTTCGACACGACGGGGATCCGGGGCTCCTCGTACGTCAGGCTTTCCGCGACGGCGCGGAACTCCGTCAGCATCGGTTCCATGAGCGGCGAGTGGAAGGCGTGCGAGACGCGCAGCCGGCTGGTCCTGCGGTCCTGCGCCTCGAAGTGCGCTGCGATGTCCTGGACGGCGCTCTCGTCACCGGCGATCACCACGGACGTGGGTCCGTTGACGGCGGCGATCGACACCCGCTCGGTGAGCAGCGGCGCGATCTCGTCCTCGGTGGCCCGTACAGCGACCATGACGCCGCCGGCGGGCAGGGCGGCCATCAGCGAGGCGCGGGCGGCGACGAGACGGCAGGCGTCCTCCAGCGAGAAGACGCCGGCCACATGGGCGGCCGCTATCTCTCCGATGGAGTGGCCGCCGACGAAGTCGGGGGTGACGCCGAGCGAGGCGACGAGGCGGTACAGCGCGACCTCGACGGCGAAGAGCGCGGGCTGGGTCCAGCGGGTCTCGTTGAGCGGTTCGGGGTCGGTTCCCCAGACGATGTCGCGCAGCGGACGGTCGAGGTGGGTGTCGAGTGCGTCGGCGGCGGCGTCGAAGGCCTCGGCGAACACCGAGAATCTGGCGTGGAGTTCGCGTCCCATGCCGAGGCGCTGGGAGCCCTGACCGGAGAAGAGTACGGCGAGCAGGCCCTCGTCGGCCACGCCGTCGGCGGCCTGGGTGGGGCCGGTGGTGTCGGCGAGCAGGACGGACCGGTACTCGAAGACGGAGCGGCCTGCGGCGAGGGAGTAGCCGATGTCGACGGGCCGGACTCCGGGGTTGCGCTCGATGAAGGAGAGCAACCGGGCGCGCTGTTCCGCCAGGGCGGTGGCGGACCGGCCGGAGATGGCCCAGGGGATGACGTCGGGTACCGCGGAGTCCTCGGCGGGAGCGCTCTCGGCGACGACCGGGGCCTGTTCGAGGATCAGATGCGCGTTGGTGCCGCTGACTCCGAACGAGGAGACGGCGGCGCGCCGGGCACGGCCCGTCTCAGGCCATTCGACGGGCTCGTCGAGCAGTTCGACCGAACCGGTCGTCCAGTCCACATCGTGGGAGGGTTCACCCACGTGCAGGCTGCGCGGCATCAGCCCGTGCCGCATCGCCATGATCATCTTGATGACACCGGCGGCGCCCGAGGCCGCCTGGGTGTGCCCGATGTTCGACTTGACCGACCCCAGCCGCAGCGGCCGTTCGCGCTCCTGGCCGTAGGTGGCCAGCAGCGCCTGCGCCTCGATCGGGTCACCGAGGGTCGTACCCGTACCGTGCGCCTCGACGACGTCCACGTCGGCGGGCGTCAGCCGGGCGTTCTCCAGGGCGGCGCGGATGACGCGCCGCTGCGAGGGGCCGTGCGGTGCGGAGAGGCCGTTGGACGCCCCGTCCTGGTTGATCGCGCTGCCGCGCAGCACGGCCAGGACCGGGTGGCCGGCCCGCTGGGCGTCCGAGAGCCGTTCCAGTACGAGGACGGCCGCGCCCTCGCCCCAGCCGGTGCCGTCGGCGTCCTGGGAGAACGACTTGCAGCGGCCGTCGGCGGCCATCCCGCTCTGGGCGGTGAAGGAGACGAAGGGGCCCGGCGTCGCCATCACGGAGGCGCCGCCCGCCAGGGCCATGCTGCATTCGCCGTTGCGCAGGGACTGCGCCGCCCAGTGCAGGGCCACCAGTGAGGAGGAGCAGGCCGTGTCGACGGTGACGGCGGGGCCCTCGGCCCCGAGTGTGTAGGAGAGCCGGCCCGAGATGACACTCGCGGCGTGCCCGGTGGTCGAGAACTGCTCCGCGTCCTCGTCGGAGGCCTGGATGACCGAGGCGTAGTCCTGCCCGGCCGTCCCGACGAACACGCCGGCCCGGCTGCCGCGCAGGGTGACCGGGTCGATGCCGGCGCGCTCCAGCGCCTCCCAGGCGACTTCCAGCAGCAGCCGCTGCTGGGGGTCCATGGCGACGGCCTCACGGGGTGAGATCCCGAAGAATCCGGGGTCGAAGTCCGCCATGTCGTAGAGGAAGGCGCCCTCTTGGGCGAGGCTGCGGCCGGGGCCGTCGCCGGCGAGGCGGTCCAGGTCCCAGCCGCGGTCGGCGGGGAAGCCTCCCATGACGTCGCGGCCCTCGGTGACCAGGTCCCACAGGTCCTCGGGGGAGGTCACGCCGCCGGGGTAGCGGCAGCCGATGCCGACGACGGCGATGGGCTCCTCGGCGGCCGCCACCAGCTGCTGGTTCTGCTGACGGAGCCGCTCGATCTCCTTCAGCGACGACCGCAGCGCCTCGACGTACTTGTTGGTGGACGTGCTCATCGGACTCTCCAGATCTCTTTCAGTTCGCAGGTGCCGCGCGACCGGCGGCGTCCGTCCGGCGCGGCAGGACGGACGCCGCCGGGAGGGCCCTACATCTCGGTGGCGAGCCGCAGCAGGCTTTCGGCGTCCATGTCGTCGAGCGAGTCCTCGCCGTCGGCGGCCCCGGTGGTCGCTTCGACGGCGTCGGCGGTGGCGAGTTTGAGCACCATGTCCAGAAGTCCTGCTTTACGGAGTCGGCTGATGGGAACGGAGGCGAGCACGTCGCGGATCTCCGCGTCGGGATCGTCGGCCCGGTCCTCGCCGGCCCGCCCGGGAGCGGTTCCGAACAGGAGCGAGCCGATGTGTTGGGCGAGGGCGGCCGGGGTCGGATAGTCGAAGACCAGGGCCGCCGGCAGGGGCAGGCCCAGGGCCGTCCGCAGCCGGTTGCGCAGTTCGACGGCTGTCACTGAGTCGAAGCCGACGTCGCGGAAGGCGCGGGTGGCGGGGATGGCGTCGGCGGCGTCGTGGCCGAGCGTCGCGGACGCCTCCGCGCGCACCGCTTCGAGCAGGGCGCGGTCGCGTTCCGCGGTGGGCAGGGTGTCGAGCCGCTGCCTGAGCGGTGCTGCGGCGGAGCCGCTGTCGCCGGCAGACAGGTCGTTCCCTGCCGCCAGGGCCCTGTCCGCCTCCGGGATTCCGGAGAGCAGCGGGCTGGGCCGGGTCGCGGTGAAGCTGGGGGTGAACCGTTCCCAGTCCATCAGCGTCACGGTGAGCGCCGTGTCGTCGTCCTCCAGCATCCGCTGGAGCGCGGCGATCGCCAGCGGCGGTTCCATGGGCATGACGCCCTGGCGCCGCAGCCGCTCGTGGACCTCGTCGACCGTGGCCATGCCGACCCCGGCCCAGGTGCCCCAGGCGACGGAGGCAGCGGTCAGGCCCTCGGCCCTGCGGTGTTCGGCCAGGGCGTCGAGGAAGGCGTTGGCCGCCGCGTAGCCGGGCTGGCCACCGCTGCCCCAGGTCGCCGCGCCCGACGAGAACAGGACGAACGCGTCGAGGTCGAGGTCGCGGGTCAGTTCGTGCAGATGCAGGGCCGCGGTCAGCTTGGACCGCATCAGCGCGTCCAGTTGTTCCAGCGTCAGCGACTCCACGGTGTCATCCCCGTCGGCCACGCCCGCCGCGTGGAAGACCGAGGCGAGCGGGAACTCGGCGGGGATCTCGGCCAGTACGCCGCCCAGCGCGTCGCGGTCGGCGGCGTCGCAGGCGGCGATGGTGACGCGGGCGCCCAGTTCCTCCAGTTCGGCGCGGAGTGCGGCCGCGCCGGGCGCGTCCTCACCACGACGGCTGGTCAGCACCACATGTGCGGCGCCGCGTTCGATCATCCAGCGGGCGACCCGGCCGCCGATACCGCCGGTGCCCCCGGTGATCAGTGCCGTACCCCGGCCCTGCCAGCGGCGCTCGGGGCTGTCGGCGGTGGGCGCGGCGTGGGTCAGGCGGCGGCCGTAGACCCCGGACGGACGGACCGCGATCTGGTCCTCTCCGTTCAGGCCCGCCAGTACGGCGGTCAGCCGGGCCCCGGACCGCGCGTCCAGCGTCTCGGGGAGATCGACCAGACCACCCCAGCGGTCCGGGTGCTCCAGCGCGACCACGCGGCCGAGCCCCCACAGAGCGCCCTGCACGGGCCGGGTGAGACGGTCGTCCCGGCCCACCGATACGGCGCCCCGGGTCGCGCACCACAGCGGGGCGCGGAGTCCGGCGTCGCCCAGTGCCTGGACGAGGGCGAGCGTCAGGGCCAGGCCTGCGGGTACGGAGGCGTGGTCCGGGTGCCGCTCCTCCAGGGGAGCCAGCAGCGACAGAACGCCGGTGAACTCCGTGCCGTCCGCGGTCAGTTCCGTGATCCTCTTGGCCCAGGCCGCGCGGCCCGCGCCGTCGGGACCGCTCGCGGCTCCGCCCTCCGCCTCGAGCCGGACCGTGTCCGGGCCGAGAGCGGCCAGTACGGCGGAGATCCAGGCGTCGTCGGCCCGGTCCGCCGGGACCACCGCCAGCCAGCGGCCCGTGGGTGCGGCGCCGGCGCCCGGCTCGTTCAGCCGGGTCCAGTCGACGCGGTAGCACCAGGCGTTGACGGCCGAGCGCTCCCGCCACTTGGCCCGCCACGCCGACAGGGCGGGCAGTACGACGCCGAGCGAGGAGCGCGCGCCGTTGGCGCCGACGCCGAGTTCGTCGGCCAGGGACTCCAGGTCCTCGCTCTCGACGAGATCCCAGAACGCCGCGTCCGCCTCGGTGCCGTTACCGGTACCGGCTGCGCCGATGCCGGCCGTGGGCCTGGGCTCGGGCCAGTACCGCCGGCGCTGGAAGGCGTACGTGGGCAGCTCGACGGGAACGGCGGCGCCGGCGGGGAACGCCGTGCACCAGTCCACCGCCGTGCCGCGCGCGTGTGCCTCGGCGAGGGAGGCCAGGAAGCGCCGGAGGTCGCCCTCGTCGCGGCGCAGGGTGCCGAGCACCACCGCGGAGTCGGCGACGGCCTCCCCCACCGCGTCCTGGGTCTCCTGGATGGGGGCGGCCAGCACCGGGTGCGGGCTCAATTCGATGAAGACGCGGTGCCCGTCCGCCAGCAGCGCCCGGGTCGCCTCCTCCATCCGTACGGTCCTGCGCAGATTCGTGTACCAGTACTCGCCGTCGAACGCGGCTTCCGTCAGCCGGGCGCCGGTCACCGTCGAGTAGAACGGCACGCGCGGGGACTTTGAGCGGACCGGTGCGAGTACGCGGGACAGTTCGTCGCGTACGGCTTCGACCTGCGCACCGTGCGAGGCGTAGTCCACCGGCACCTTGCGGGCTCGGACGCCCTGCTGTTCACAGGCGGCAAGCAGTTCGTCCAGCGCTCCGGCGTCGCCGGAGACGATGACCGAGGAGGGCCCGTTCACGGCCGCGACCGAGAGCAGTCCGTCCCAGGGTTCCAGCAGCGCGATCACCCGCTGGACCGGCGCGGCCACCGACATCATGCCGCCGAGACCGGAGAGCCGGGGCAAAGCCTGGCTGCGCAGGGCCACGACGGCGGCGGCGTCCTCCAGGGTCAGCGCGCCCGCTACGTGGGCGGCGGCGATCTCTCCCTGCGAGTGGCCGACGACCGCCGCGGGCTCCACTCCGTACGAGCGCCAGAGCGCGGTCAGGGCCACCATCATCGAGAACAGCGCGGGCTGGACGACATCCACACGTTCGAGCAGCTCGGGGTCGCCTTCCCCGGCCAGTACGCCGTGCAGCGACCAGTCGATGTACGGGGCGAGCGCGCCGGCGCAGGCGTCCACGGCCTCCCGGAACACCTCGGAGTGCGCGAGCAGGTCGCGGCCCATGCCCCACCACTGGGAGCCCTGGCCGGGGAAGACGAACACCGGTCCCATCGAACCCTCGCCAACGGTGCCGTGTACGACGCCCGCCGCGCTCCGTCCCGTGGCCAGCGCTTCGAGGGAGCGCTGGAAGTCGCTCCGGGAGCGGCCGAGCACCACCGCGCGGTGTTCGAAGGTGGAGCGGGTGGTCGCCAGCGACCAGCCCACCCGCGCGGGCGACAGGCCGGGGTCGGCGTCGGCGAGGGCGAGCAGCCGCGCCGCCTGGTCGCGCAGCGCCGCCTCGGACTTGGCCGAGACCAGCCACGGCACGACCCGCTCGGCCTCGGGTTCGTCAGCCGTTACGACTTCGGCCGGGGGCGCCTGCTCCAGGATCAGATGGGCGTTGGTGCCACTGATCCCGAAGGACGACACGCCCGCGCGCCGCGGCCGGTCGGCATCCGGCCATACGGTCTGTTCGGTCAGCAACTCCACCGCGCCGGACGCCCAGTCGACGTGCGACGACGGGGTGCCGGCGTGCAGCGTCCCGGGGAGGACGCCCTCACGCATGGCCATCACCATCTTGATGACGCCGGCGACTCCGGCGGCGGCCTGGGTGTGACCGATGTTGGACTTCAGGGAGCCGAGCCAGAGCGGGCGCTCGGGGTCCCGGTCCTGGCCGTAGGTGGCCAGCAGTGCCTGTGCCTCGATCGGGTCACCGAGCTTCGTGCCCGTACCGTGCGCCTCCACCGCGTCGACGTCGGCACCGGTGAGCCCGGCGTTGGCGAGGACCTGGCGGACCACACGTTCCTGGGAGGGGCCGTTGGGGGCGGTGAGTCCGTTGGACGCGCCGTCCTGGTTGACCGCGGAGCCGCGCAGCACGGCGAGGACCTGGTGGCCGTTGCGCTGGGCGTCGGAGAGGCGTTCCGCGACGAGTACGCCGACGCCCTCACCCCAGCCCGTACCGTCCGCGTCGTCGGAGAAGGCCTTGCAGCGGCCGTCGGGGGCCAGTCCGCCCTGCTTGCTGAACTCCACGAAGACCGAGGGCTCGCTGAGTACGGTGACGCCGCCGATGACGGCGAGCGAGGACTCGCCGTTGCGCAGCGACTGCGCCGCGACGTGCAGCGCGACCAGCGAGGAGGAGCAGGCGGTGTCGACTGTGATGGCGGGGCCCTCGAGCCCCAGGGTGTAGGCGAGACGTCCGGACAGCACGCTGGCGGCGGTGCCGGTCAGCGCATGTCCCCGGAGTTCACCGGCGGCGGCCGCCGAGGGCGCTCCCCAGTGGTAGGCGCCCACGAACACCCCGGCCCGGCTGCCGCGCAGCGCGGTCGGGGCGATCCGGGCCCGTTCCAGAGCCTCCCACGTCACCTCCAGCAGCAGCCGCTGCTGGGGGTCCATGGCGATGGCCTCGCGCGGGGAGATCCCGAAGAAACCGGCATCGAATTCCGGCGCCTCGTAGAGGAATCCGCCTTCGTGTGTGGCGCTGTTTCCTTCGCCGGTCCCGGTGAGCCGGTCGAGATCCCAGCCGCGGTCCGCGGGGAATCCCGATATGGCGTCACCACCGGACTCGACGAGTTCCCACAGGGCTTCCGGGGAACGTACGCCGCCGGGCAGCCGGCAGCTCATTCCGACAATGGCGATGGGCTCATTGTCCTTGAGCTCCAGTTCCCCGATGCGCTGACGCGCACGGCGGAGATCGGAAGTCACTCGCCTCAGGTAGTCGACGACTTTGTCCTGCTGGTCTTCTGGCACCGGTCCGTCCTCAGCATCGGGTCGCGAACGAAAGCAGCAATTCTTTATGTGGTTTCGAACTCTTCATCGATGATGTCGAGCAGTCTGTCGACCGACGCCGTCTCGATGTCCTCGCCGGTAGCGCGCAGTGCGGAGGGCGTGGATTGCCGAAGGGTGGAGATGATTTTCTCCAGACGGTCAGCGATCACCTGGCGTTCGAAACCGTCCGACGACACCGACTGGATGACGGCCTCGAACCTGTCGAGTTCGTCGTCCGCGGGTCCCGTCGCCGGGGCGGCGGGTGCGGTGAGGACCGCCGCGAGATGGTCGGCGATCCGCGCGGGTGTCGGGAAGTTGAAGACGAGCGTGCTGGGCAGTGCCCGGCCGGTGAGTACGCCGAGCCGGTCGCAGAGCTCGACGCCCGCGAGCGAGTCGAGGCCCATCTCCTTGAAGGCGTGGTGGGCACCGATGGTGTCCGGGCTGCCGTGGCCGAGCACCGCGGCGGCCTCGGTCCGTACGAGATCGAGCAGATACCGCGTCCGCTTGGCCTCGGGCATTGCTTCCAGCTGCTTGAGCGGGATGGGTACGTCACCGTCCCGCGCGCCCGGCTTGGCGGCCGGCGGCCGGGTGGTGCGGGCGCCGCCCGGCTCCGTCCGTGCCTTGTGCCGAGGTGCCTCCGGGGCGGAAAGCAACTCCTGTGCGGACAGCGGACGTACGCGCAGCGTCTCGACCGTGAGCACCGGGGCTCCGGAGAGATCGGCGGCCGTCAGCCGCAGCACGGCGCCCGTCTCGTCGTCGCAGGGGGTGATCCGTACGCGCAGGGCGGAGGCGCCGAAGGCGAGCAGGGACACCCCTCGCCAGCGGTCCGGAAGACCGACGTCGTCCGTCATGGCGGCGTGCCGCGCCGCGTCCAGCAGGGCGGGGTGGAGTCCGTACGCCTCCGCGTCGGCCACCTCGGCGGGCAGGGCGACCTCGGCGAAGGTCTCGTCGCCGCGCCGCCACAGCGCCCGCAGGCCCTGGAAGACCGGGCCGTAGTCGAAGCCCTGGTCGGCGAGACGTTCGTAGTGGTGCTCCAGCTCCACCGGCTCGGCGCCCTCCGGCGGCCAGGCATCCGTGCCGGAACCGAGGTCCGCGGAGGTCTCCGGCTCGCCGGGGGCCGGGGTCAGGACGCCGGTGGCGTGCCGGGTCCACGGCTCGTCGACGGTGCCCTCCGGCCTGGAATGGACGGTGACACCGCGCCGGCCGGTGCCGTCCGCCGTGCTGAGGCGCACTTGCAGCCGCACAGAGCCGTGCTCGGCCAGGATCAGGGGTTCGGCGAGAGTCAGTTCCTCGATCCGGTCGCAGCCCGCCTCGTTGCCGGCCCGGATCGCCACCTCCAGCAGCGCCGTTCCCGGCAGTGTGATCCGTCCGGCGATCGCGTGCTGGGCCAGCCAGGGGTGGGTACGGGCGGAGAGCCTCCCGGTGAACACCAGGCCCTCGCCGTCGGCGAGTTCCAGGGTGACGCCGAGCAGGGGGTGCCCCGTGGCGCCCGCGCCCTGGCCGCCCGCACCGGCCGACGACGGGGCCGGCCAGTAGCGCTCGTGCTGGAAGGCGTAGGTCGGCAGATCGACCCGCCGGGCGGCCGTGTCCCCGAAAAAGGCCCGCCAGTCGACCGGGACGCCTGCGGTGTGCAGCCGGCCCAGTGTGGCGACGAGGGCGGATTCCTCCGTACGGTCCTTGCGCAGCGCGGGTACGACGGTCATGCGCCGGGCGGCCTCGCCGTGGCTTTCCCTGGCCATCGCGGAGAGCACGCTCCCGGGGCCCAGCTCCAGCAGGACGTCCACGTTCTCCTCGCGCAGCGCCGTGATGCCGTCGCCGAAGCGCACGGCCTGGCGCACATGGCGCACCCAGTAGTCGGGGGTACACAGCAGCGCCCCGGCCGGCCCCCCGGTGAGGTTCGAGATGACCGGTACGGCCGGTTCGTGGAAGGTGAGCGATTCCACGACGCTGCGGAAGTCCGCGAGCATCGGGTCCATCAGCGGCGAGTGGAAGGCGTGCGACACCGACAACCGGTTGGTTCTGCGGCCCTGGTCGGCGAAGTGTGCGGCGATCTCCAGGGCCGCGCTCTCCTCGCCCGCGATCACCACGGACTCGGGCCCGTTGACCGCGGCGACGGACACCTGGCCGGCGCGGCCGGCGAGCAGCGGGAGGACCTCGTGCTCGGCGGCCTGTACGGCGACCATCGCGCCGCCGGCCGGCAGTGCCTGCATCAGCCCGGCGCGGGCGGCGACCAGCCGGCAGGCGTCGGCCAGCGAGAACACGCCCGCCACATGGGCCGCCGCGATCTCGCCGATCGAGTGGCCGCCCACCACGGCGGGGCGGATGCCCAGGGACTCCACCAGCCGGAACAGCGCCGTCTCGATGGCGAACAGCGCGGGCTGTGTCCAGCCCGTACGGTTCAGCTGCTCCGGGTCGTCGCCCCACATGATCTCGCGCAGCGGGCGGTCGAGGTGCCCGTCCAGTTCGGTCAGTACCGCGTCCAGGGCGCGCGCGAAGTCCGGGAAGCGCTCGTACAGTTCGCGTCCCATGCCGAGGCGCTGGCTGCCCTGGCCGGGGAAGAGGATCGCCACGGCGCCGTCGCCGGCCTCGCCGCGGGCGGCTTCGGTCACGCCGTGCCCGTCCGCGAGCAGTACCGCCCGGTGCCGCAGCGCGGCCCGGCCCGTCGCCAGGGAATAGCCGATGTCGAGAGCGCCGAGTCCGGGGGCGCCGGCCACGAAGTCGCTGAGCCGGTCCAGCTGGTCCTTCAGCGCCGCCTCGGACCTGGCCGATACGAGCCAGGGCACGACGGCGGGCGCGGGAGCGGATGGGTGCTGTTCGTCCGTGTCCGGGGCCTGCTCGACGATGACATGCGCGTTGGTGCCGCTGATGCCGAAGGACGACACACCGGCGCGCCGCGGCCGTCCCTCGGGGTGCCACGGGGCCGGTTCGGTCAGCAGCTCGATGGCGCCTTCCGACCAGTCCACGTGGGAGGTCCGCTTGTTCACATGGAGGGTCTGCGGCATCAGTCCGTGGCGCATGGCCATCACCGTCTTGATGAAGCCCGCGACCCCGGCAGCCGCCTGGGCGTGGCCGATGTTCGACTTGAGTGAGCCCAGCCGCAGCGGGTGCCCGGGAGCGCGGTCCTGCCCGTAGGTGGCCAGCAGCGCCTGCGCCTCGATCGGGTCGCCGAGCTTTGTCCCGGTGCCGTGTGCCTCGACCAGGTCGATGTCGGCTCCGGAGAGTCCCGCGTCGGCCAGTGCCTGGCGGATCACGCGTTCCTGTGACCGGCCGCTCGGGGACGTCAGGCCGTTGGACGCGCCGTCCTGGTTGGTGGCGCTGCCGCGGATGACGGCGAGTACGGAGTGGCCGCAGGCACGCGCGTCGGAGAGCCGTTCCAGTACGACGATGCCGACGCCCTCGGCCCAGGCCGTGCCGTCCGCCTCGTCGGAGAACGCCTTGCAGCGTCCGTCGGGGGCCAGCCCGCCCTGGCGGGAGTAGCCGATGAAGCCCACGGGGGTGGACATCACCGTGACACCGCCGGCCAGCGCCATCGAACACTCCCCCGCGCGCAGTGAGCGCGCCGCCCAGTGCAGGGCGACCAGCGAGGACGATGAAGCGCTGTCGACGGTGACCGCCGGTCCTTCGAGACCGAGGGTGTAGGCGAGCCGTCCGGACGCGACGCCGGGTGAGAGACCGGTCATGGCGTGGCCCGCCAGGTCTTCTCCGGACTGCTGGGTGACGGCGGCGTAGTCCTGGCCGTTGGTGCCGACGAACACACCGGTCCGGCTGCCATTCAGGCTGTGCGGGTCGATCCCGGCCCGTTCGACCGCCTCCCACGAGGTTTCGAGCACCAGGCGCTGTTGCGGGTCCGTGGACACCGCCTCGCGTGGTGACATGCCGAAGAACGCGGCGTCGAAGTCGGCCGCCTCGTACAGGAATCCGCCTTCGCGGGTCACGCTGCGGCCCGGCCCTTCGCCGGCCAGTGCATCCAGGTCCCAGCCGCGGTCCGCCGGAAAGCCCGAGACCGCGTCACGGCCCGTCAGGACCAGGTCCCACAGCTCCTCGGGGGAGCGCACTCCCCCCGGATAGCGGCATGCCATCCCGACGACCACTACCGGGTCTTCGTCGGCTCCGATCGTCATGATGTTGCACACACCCCTAGGAAGTCGGGACACCTCTCCGTGCCGGATCGTATGGGTGTCAACGCTGTACTTTTCCCTAAGGAATTCAGGGGCCCCCGGGCGGAAGACTAGGGATTCTCCGGAACGTGGTGTGAGACCAAGTAAGTGCTCCGCTGCAACGCGCGGCGCGGCCACCCGGCGACCGGCCGTGTGGGTACCTGTGGCACCGACCGTTGGGGCTGCCACTTCCGGAGGGTGTTGTCCATGGGCTCGATTCGGCGGCCTATCCTGTTCGTCAGCTATGCCGAAAGCGGTCTCCTCAACCCGCTGCTCGTACTTGCGGAGGAATTGTCCCGCCGCGGCGTGGAGGATCTATGGTTCGCGACCGACGAAAAGGGGCGCTCCGATATCGGGGCGGCCACAGTGAAAACGCCCGTGGAGTTCGCGTCGCTCGGCGATGTGGTGTCGCAGATGTCGGCCGTCACCTGGGACGACGAGACCTATCGTGAGGTGACGCAGCGGTCGCGTTTCAAGGCGCACCGCGCGGTCATCAAGCACTCCTTCGCACCGGAATCCCGGGTGGAGAAGTACAAGCGCCTCGAAGCCGTTGTCGAGGAGATCCAGCCGGCGCTGATGGTCATCGAGTCCATGTGCCAGTTCGGGTACGAGCTGGCCATCACGAAGGGGGTTCCCTTCGTGCTCGGCGTACCGTTCGTGCCGAGCAATGTCCTCACCTCGCATGTGCCGTTCGCCAAGTCGTACACCCCGGGCGGCTTCCCGGTGCCGCACTCCGGGCTGCCGCTGGACATGACGTTCGCGCAGCGGGTGGAGAACCAGCTGTTCCGGCTGCGGACCCTGGGGATGTTCATGAGCTCCTCGATGCGCAAGGTGGTCGAGGAGGACAACCGGATCCGCGCGGAACTGGGGATAGCGCCCGAGGCGCGCCAGATGATGGCCCGGATCGATCACTCCGAGATGGTTCTCTGCTACTCGGTGCCCGAGCTGGACTACCCGTTCCCGGTGCCGGAGAAGATGCGGCTGGTCGGCGCCATGGTGCCGCCGCTGCCGCAGGCTCCGGACGACAACGGGCTCTCCGACTGGCTCGACGCCCAGGATTCCGTGGTCTACATGGGGTTCGGCACGATCACCAGGCTGACCCGGGAACAGGTCGGCGCGCTGGTGGACGTGACACGGCGACTGGCGGGCAAGCACTCCGTCCTGTGGAAACTGCCCAAGGAGCAGCAGGAGTTGCTGCCGCCCCAGGACGAGCTGCCGGAGAACCTGCGGATCGAGAACTGGGTCCCCTCCCAGCTGGATGTCCTGGCTCACCCGAACGTCAACGTCTTCTTCACTCACGCGGGCGGCAACGGCTACCACGAGGGGCTGTACTTCGGTAAGCCGCTGGTCGTGCGCCCGCTCTGGGTCGACTGCGACGACCAGGCCGTCCGGGGCCAGGACTTCGGGGTCAGCCTGACCCTCGACCGTCCGGAGACCGTCGACCCGGACGACGTGTTCGACAAGCTCACCCGGGTGCTCGAGGACAGCGCGTTCCGTGAGCGCGCGGAGCACTTCGCGGAGCTGCTGCGTGCCGCGGGCGGCCGGACCGCCGCCGCGGATCTGATGCTCGGCCTTCCGGCCCTCACCGAACCCGCTCCCGCTCTCGCTCCCGCCAACGACTGATCGAGGCATCGCATGTCATACACACAACCTGTGTCCAAGCCCTGGCTCGGCGGGCGTGAGCTCGAGTACGTGACGGACGCCGTCAGCGACGGCTGGATCTCGTCGCAGGGACCGTACGTCCGGAAGTTCGAGAGCGAGTTCGCCGAGTACAACAAGATCGCGCGCGGCGTCGCCTGCTCGTCCGGTACGACGGCGCTCACGCTGGCCCTGCGTGCTCTCGGCGTCGGCCCCGGCGACGAGGTGATCGTCCCCGAGTTCACGATGATCGCGTCGGCCTGGGCGGTGACCTACACGGGAGCCACGCCCGTCTTCGTGGACTGCGGCGACGATCTCAATATCGATGTCACGCTCATCGAGGAGAAGATCACTCCCCGCACCAAGGTGATCCTGCCGGTGCACATCTACGGCCGCCGGTGCGACATGGACAAGATCATGGATCTGGCCCATGAGTACAACCTCCGCGTCGTGGAGGACTCCGCCGAGGCCCACGGCGTACGGCCGGTCGCCGACATCGCCTGCTTCTCGCTCTTCGCGAACAAGATCATCACCGCCGGTGAGGGCGGCATCTGTCTCACCAACGACCCGTCCCTCGCCGATCAGATGGCCCATCTGCGGGCGATGGCCTTCACCAAGGACCACAGCTTTCTGCACAAGAAGCTGGCCTACAACTTCCGTATGACGAGCATGCAGGCGGCCGTCGCCCTGGCGCAGACCGAGCAGCTCGACGCCATTCTGGAGACCCGCCGGGAGATCGAGCGGCGCTACGACGAGGGCCTGAGCGGTATCGACGGGATCACCCTGATGCCGCCGCGCGATGTTCTGTGGATGTACGACCTGCGGGCCGAACGCCGCGAGGAACTGCGGGACTTCCTCGCGGACGAGGGCATCGAGACGCGGCTCTTCTTCAAGCCGATGAGCCGGCAGCCCGGGTACCTCAACCCCGACTGGCCCTCGCTGAACGCCAGCCGCTTCAGCGAGGACGGCCTCTACCTCCCGACCCACACCGGGCTGACCGCGGAGGACCAGGAGTCCATCACCGGAAAGATCCGCAAGTTCTACGGCGCCTGAGTCGTGTCCGATCCCCAGGGGAATTGAGAAGATGACAACTGTCGACAGGTGCCCGGTCGCCTTCCCGCTGCGACGGCCCGGCCAGTCCTTTCCGCCGCCGGAGTACCAGGACTTCCGCAAGCGGATAGGCCTGGTGAGCACGACGCTGCCCTCCGGGGTCCATGTGTGGCTGGTGACGCGGCACGAGGACGTACGCCAGGTACTCACCGATCCGCGGATCAGCTCCAACCCCTCGCACCCCGGTTTCCCCCGGGCGGCGAAGACCGGCGGTGTCCCGTCCCAGGACGAGGTACCCGGCTGGTTCGTGGCGCTGGACCCGCCGGAGCACGGGCGGTTCCGCAAGACGCTGATTCCCGAGTTCACCGTCCGCAAGGTCAGGGAGCTGCGGCCGGCCATCCAGCAGATCGTGGATGAGCGCATCGACGCGATGCTCGCGGCGGGAAACACCGCCGATCTGATCGCGGACTTCGCCCTGTCCGTGCCGTCTCTGGTGATCTCCAGTCTGCTCGGCGTGCCCAACGCCGACCGGGACTTCTTCGAGACCAAGACCCGGGTACTGGTCACGCTCACCTCCACCGACGAGCAGCGGCAGGCTGCGTCTGTGGCGCTGCTGCGCTATCTCAACCGGCTGATCACGATCAAGCAGAAGCGGCCGGGCGACGATCTCATCAGTCAGCTGCTGGCCGAGGGGACGCTGAGCAAGCAGGAACTGTCCGGCGTGTCGATGCTGCTGCTGATCGCCGGGCACGAGACGACGGCGAACAACATCGGGCTCGGTGTCGTCACCCTGCTGTCCAACCCGCAATGGATCGGAGACGAGCGGGCGGTGGAGGAGCTGCTGCGCTACTACTCGGTGGCGGACCTGGTCGCCTTCCGGGTGGCTGTCGAGGATGTGGAGATCGGCGGACAGCTCATCAGGGCGGGCGAGGGCATCATCCCGCTGGTCGCCGCGGCCAACCACGACGGGACCGTCTTCGAGCGCCCCGACGAGTTCGACCCGAGCAGGTCCGCCCGGTCGCATGTGGCGTTCGGGTACGGAGTGCACCAGTGCCTCGGCCAGAACCTGGTCAGGGTCGAGATGGACATCGCCTACCGCACGCTGTTCGAGCGGATACCGACGCTGGAACTGGCCGTGCCGGTGGAGGAGTTGCCGCTCAAGTACGACGGGGTGCTGTACGGACTGCACGCCCTGCCCGTCCGCTGGTAGCCGGACCGCACACGAAGAAAGGGCCGCCCCGCCGGGCGGCCGGGCACGAGCGCAGGTAACCGACGGAGGAATGATGGTTCGCATCAGCGTGGACACCGACCGCTGTGTGGGGGCTGGACAGTGCGTGCTGTCGGCTCCCGATGTCTTCGACCAGGACGATCTCGGGATCGTCCTGGTCCTGGCGGAACCGGGGGACGAGCCCGCGCGGGAGGCCGCGCGGCAGGCGGGTCTGATCTGCCCGTCCCAGGCGATCACCGTGACCGAGAGCTGAACGGCTGCCGCATCACAACGGGCTCTGGCCCCACGGTCGGTGGG